>NZ_DATIND010000090.1 GCF_035474595.1 Longimicrobium sp. | reverse complement strand
TGCCCGCCGACCTCGCCGCGCTGAAGGAGCGTGTGGCCACGATCCTTCGCAACTACTCCAACGAAACTCTCGCCTCCATCACCGGCTACGAGTACCTGCGGAACATCTATTCTGCACAATCAGCTTAAGGAAATGGTATCACATCGGAAGTGGTTGCACCCGAAGCGGTTGGGTGTTGGAAGATGCGACTGAAGTCGCGGCTGCAACGGCACGCAGTCAGCCTTCGCGGACTTCATCGCGGAGCGGGGAAGGCTTCCTTGCGCTGAAGACACATCGCCCCGCGCCGATCCGTTCGGCGCGGGGCGATGTGCAGTTCCGTACTTCCGTACTCTCGTACTTCCGCACTTCTCGTACTGAAGCTCAGCGCTCGCCCTCGGCCTGCGACGGCTTGTCCGCCTGGCCGCTCTTCGCGTCGCGCTCCGTCTCGGGCACCGGGCGCTCGGGTTCGGGCTGGCTCTGCTCGTCCGCCGAGTGCGGGCTCTTGTCGCTGTAGCGCGGGTCCTTCCCGTCCTTCGCATCCATTCGAATCTCCATCTCCCCTGCAGTTCCACTTGGGACCTGGGACTTGGGACTCAGGACTTCTTTTCCCCCACCTCAGTCCGCCGCCGCGTCGTCCGCCGCCGAGCTCGCGGCACGCGCCTGGCCGGCCTCGCCGATGGGCGAGGCGGGGGGCGGGGTGACGATGCGGTCCTCGCTGGGCTCGCGGGTGCGCGGCGGCAGGTTCATGATCTCGCGCAGCTCGGCCTCGTCGACCACTTCCTTCTCCAGCAGCCGCTGGGCCAGCACCTCCAGCACGCCGCGGTCGTCGGTCAGGATGCGGCGCACGCGCTCGTAGGTGCCGTCGATCAGCCCGCGGATCTCGCTGTCGATCTGGCGCGCGGTCTCCTCGCTGTACTGGCGGCCGCCGCCGTGGTCGCCGTCGGCCTGCAGGAACTGCATCCGGCGCGGGCCGGAAAGGTTCACCGGGCCCAGCTCGCGGCTCATCCCGTACTCCATCACCATGCTGCGCGCCAGCTCGGTCACGCGCTCCAGGTCGTTCCCCGCGCCGGTGGAGATCTCGTTGAACACGATCTCCTCGGCCACGCGCCCGCCCAGCAGCACGGCGATGCGGTCCATCAATTCCTGCTTCTGCAGGAGGTAGCGGTCCTCGGTCGGCAGCTGCTGCGTGTAGCCCAGCGCCGCCACGCCGCGGGGGATGATGCTGATCTTGTGCACCGGGTCGGCTGTGGGCACGCGCTCGGCCACGATGGCGTGGCCGGCCTCGTGATAGGCCACGATGGTGCGCTCCTTGTCGTTGATCAGCCGGTTCTTCTTCTCCAGCCCGGCCACGATGCGGTCCACCGCGTCGTCGATCTCGAGCATGCTGACCTCCGACTTGTCGCGCCGGGCGGCCAGGAGCGCGGCCTCGTTCAGCAGGTTGGCCAGGTCGGCGCCCACGAAGCCGGGGGTGCGCCGGGCGATGCGCTCCAGGTCCACGTCCTGCCCCAGCGACACGCCGCGCGAGTGGATGCGCAGGATGTCGAGGCGCCCCTTCACGTCCGGCCGGTCCACCAGGATCTGCCGGTCGAAGCGGCCGGGGCGCAGCAGCGCGGGGTCCAGGATTTCGGGGCGGTTGGTGGCGGCCATGATGATGACGGCCATGCGCGGGTCGAAGCCGTCCATCTCCACCAGCAGCTGGTTCAGCGTCTGCTCGCGCTCGTCGTTGCCGCCCAGCACGCCGCCGGGGGTGCGCGCCTTCCCCAGCGCGTCCAGCTCGTCGATGAAGATGATGCACGGCGCCTGCGCCTTGGCCTGCGCGAACAGGTCGCGCACGCGGGCGGCGCCCACGCCCACGAACATCTCCACGAACTCGGCGCCCGAGAGCTGGAAGAAGGTGACGCCCGCCTCGCCGGCCACCGCGCGCGCCAGCAGCGTCTTCCCCGTTCCCGGAGGGCCGACGAGAAGCACGCCCTTGGGGATCTTGGCGCCCAGCTTGGCGAACTTTTCCGGCGAGCGGAGGAACTCCACGATCTCCTGCGTCTCCTGCCGCGCCTCGTCCACGCCGGCCACGTCCTGGAAGGTGACGCCGGTGCCCTCCTCGCCCACGATGCGCGCCTTGCTCTTGCCGACCGTCAGCACGCCCTGCGTGGGGTTCATCCGCCTCATCATGAAGCTCCAGAACACCACGATCATGGCCACCGGAAGGAGCCAGACCAGCAGGCCCCACAGCTTGCTTTCCTCGGCGCCCTGGTAGGGCACGTGCATGCGCTCCAGCAGCGGCAGCAGCTCGCGGTCCTCGAACGAGGCGGGGAGTGCGGCCGACCACTGGCGCACCCTGGCGCTGTCGGCGATCGCCGGCCTGGGCGTGGCCACGATGGTGGTGGGGGTGATCTCCACCTTCTCCACCTGCCCGGCGGCGATGCGGTTCTTCAGCTCGCTGTAGGCGATGCGGCCGCTGTTCTGCGCGCCGCCCCACAGCATGGTCAGCGCGATCAGCGCCAGGAAGCCGATGAGCAGCGGGCCCACGCCGAAGCGTCCGGGCCCGCCGAGGCCGCCGGTGCGCCTGCGGTCCGTGCCGCGGCGCCTCTCGTTCTGAATGGGAGGTTCCATGCGGGGCCGCAGGCGCAAGCTTTGGACCATGCACGGAGGACAAAAGTGCGGGAGTGCGGAAATGCGGGAGTGCGTGGGTTCCGCGCGTTCTTCCGGCTCTGGCTGGATCATGGGAGATGCGGGAACGCGGGAGTGCCGTGGCTCACCTGGAGCCAGCGCACTCCCGCACTTCCGCACTCCCGCACTTCAGTTCACTGCGGCTTGGGCGCCGGGCGGAAGCGGCAGCACACGCACCCGCTGGTGCAGTCGTCGTCGCCGCCGTCGAACTTCACCGTGCCGGAGCAGCGCGGGGGAACGGTGATGGCGTTCCCCTCCACCGTGCCGCGCACGTCGTCGTACTCGTCGGTGGTGAACGAGCTCACCGTGATGTCGTCGACCTTCAGGCTCAGCTTCTTCATCGTTCCCATCTCCCTGATGATGGTTCATCCCGGACCGCCCCCGCGGCCCGGCCACCGCGGCACTTCCGCCGCGCTTCAGCCGATCTCGCAGTTGTCGATGGTGCACCCGTTGAAGCAGCTTCCGCCCACCGCCGCGGTGCCGCACAGGGCGCAGCCGGTGGCGGGCGTGGCCTCGGCGGCGCGCACGGTGCCCCGCGCCGGGTCCGCCGCGGCGGTGCCGAACGACTCCACGCACAGCTCCTCTACCGCCAGCCTGAACTTCTTCATCGTTTCCTCCCTCGTCCGGGGTTTGCCGCCCGTTCAGACGGTACAGTCGAAGCACGACACGTACTCGGTGCAGAAGCACCCGATGTTCACCGAAGTTTCTCCGGTCAGGGTTGGCCCGCTTCGGCTCACGCGCTCGCGGCGGGGTAGAGAACGCGAACGGACCGTCCGCCCCGAAAGGCGAACGGTCCGCGGATGATTCACCGCCCTCGCGCACGACAACGACAGGTGCACGCTCCCGGCGTCGCCATCGTGGCGGCGGGACGAGAGGGCGAGACGGATAGCGCGTTGCGCATGCGCGTGCATCCCTTTGTGAGCTTAAATGTGCGGTATGCCTCTGACCTTAACTCCCTCCCGCGATTCCATCAAGGCCTGCAAACCTTCGACTTCCATCGCACGGCGTGCCTCGTAGCAGACCAGTGACGAGCGCAATCGCCGTCTGTTCTCGGGATGACGGAGCCTCTATGTGAAGGCTGTTGTGGAGGATTGGGAGATGCAAAAAAGCGGAGGACGCGAAGCAATTCTTCGCGTCCTCCGCGTCTCCGCTTGAGACAGGGCCGCTCAGAACTCCGCGCTCCCCGGCGTGCGCGGGTAGGGGATGACGTCGCGGATGTTGGCGATGCCGGTGGCGTACTGGATCGCCCGCTCGAAGCCCAGCCCGAAGCCGGCGTGCGGCACCGTGCCGTAGCGGCGCAGGTCGCGGTACCAGCCGTAGCTCGCCGTGTCCAGCCCCATCTCGGCCATGCGCCGGTCCAGCACGTCCAGCCGCTCCTCGCGCTGCGACCCGCCGATGATCTCGCCGATGCCGGGGGCCAGCACGTCCATGGCCGCCACCGTCCTGCCGTCGTCGTTCAGCCGCATGTAGAACGACTTGATCTCGCGCGGATAGTTCATCACCACCACGGGGCGGCCGACCAGCTTCTCGGTGAGGTAGCGCTCGTGCTCGCTCTGCAGGTCCATCCCCCACTGCACCGGGAACTCGAACTTCTGGCCGCTGGCCTCCAGGCGGCGCACGGCCTCGGTGTAGTCCATCCGCTCGAAGCTGCTTTCCAGGAACGCCTCGACGCGCTTCACGCACTCGGGGTCCACGCGCTCGGCGAAGAACGCCATGTCGTCGGCCCGCTCGTTCAGCAGGTCGGTGAAGATGGCCTTGAGGAAATCCTCGGCCAGGTCGGCGTCGTCGTTCAGGTCGGCGAAGGCCAGCTCCGGCTCGATCATCCAGAACTCGGCCAGGTGCCGGCTGGTGTTGCTGTTCTCCGCGCGGAAGGTGGGCCCGAAGGTGTACACCCGCCCCAGCGCCTGCGCGTAGGCCTCCACGTTCAGCTGCCCGCTCACGGTGAGCGAGGCCGGGCGCCCGAAGAAGTCCTGCGCGAAGTCCACTTCCCCGCCCGGGGCGCGCGGCAGGTTCATCAGGTCCAGCGTGCTCACGCGGAACATCTCCCCCGCGCCCTCGGCGTCGCTGGTGGTGATGATGGGCGTGTGCACCCAGAAGAAGCCGTTGCGGTCGTAGAAGCGGTGGATGGCCATCGCCATCGTGTGCCGCACCCGGGCGACCGCGCCGAAGGTGTTCGTGCGCGGGCGCAGGTGCGCCACCGTGCGCAGGAACTCCATCGAGTGCTGCTTGGGCTGGATGGGGTACGTCTCCGGGTCGTCCACCCACCCCAGCACCTCGATCTCCGCCGCGCGCACCTCCACCGGCTGCGGGCGCCCGGGCGTGGCCACCAGCTCGCCGCGCACCACCACCGAGCACCCCGCGGTCAGGCGCAGGACGTCGCTCTCGTAGTTCGGCAGCTCCTTCCCCGCGACCACCTGGATGGTGGCGAAGACGGAGCCGTCGCTCACGTTGATGAACGAGATGCCGGCCTTGGAGTCGCGGCGGGTGCGCACCCATCCCTGCACGGTCACGGCGGCGCCCGGCTCCACGGCGCCGGAAAGGAAGTCCCTGATGGTCGGTTTGAGCATGGTCCGCGCGGGTACGGTCGGGCGATTCTAGGCAGCGCGCCCGGCGCGGGTCGCGCGCCGGGCGCCGTCAACTGGAAGCGGGAATCATAAGGGATCGGGCGAAACCCCGCATCCCGCCCCGCAAAGCAACGGATGGACTCACGCGGAGACGCGGAGACACGGAGAGCTCGGCCCATGCGGTGAGTTCTCTGCGTCTCCGCGTCTTCGCGTGAGATCCAGGGGCGATTCGGAATGGGGATGAAAAAAGCGGGGCGGCACCGCGGCCGCCCCGCTCCACGTCTTGCGCCGGGATCGATCAGGCGAGGACCGGATCGGCCTGGCAGTAGATCTGCCCGCTGGCGCTCTCGCAGCCGCCGCCGGTGGGATTGTAGCCGCAGCCGCTCACGCAGCCGGTGCAGCAGCCGCCGATCGGCTGGCTGATGCTGGCCGCGTCGCCGGTGGTGGAGAAAGACTCGACCCTCAGATCGTCGGGGTTCATCATGGGAGTGCCTCCGGGATGGAGAGGAGGAGACCGGCGCTCCGGAGTGGAGCCGCCGCCGGACAGGACGTCCGGGAGGAGGCCGGCGGCCGCGGCGGATGCGCCCGCGGCAGGGGCCGCCGGAGAGGCGGGAGAGGGCGCGGCGCCGATGCGCGCACCCTCTCCCCGGCACGCCGGATCAGGCCGCGGCGATGGTGTTGTTGTCCACGCAGTAGATCTGGCCGCTGGCGCTCTCGCACCCGCCGCCGGTGGGGTTGATGCCGCAGCCGCTGTCGCAGCCGGTGCAGCAGAAGCCGCCGCCGGTGCCGATGCTCATGGTGGCCTCGCTGGTGGCGAACGACTCTACGGTCAGGTCTTCGGGGTTCAGCATCGGAACTGCTCCTGGAGATGTGGGGGATGGGTGGATAGGGCGCTCCGGACGGAGCGGTTGCCGGGCGGAGTGCCCGGCCCGCGGCCGAAAGGGGATGGCCGCGGACGCGAAAGGGAGCCGGAGGATACCGGCTCCCTGGAAGCTCAGAGCGTCAGAGGCACGAGGTGCCCGCGGTGCACAGGGGCGTGGCACAGTTCCGGGTCTGCCCGGCGCCGTATGCCTCCATCATTCCCTCGCCATCCGCATGCGGGGCGGCGAGCGCGAACGATTCGGCCACGAGCGCGTCCAGGTCCAGGCGGATCTTCTGCATCGCCGGGTTTCTCCAGATGGGGGGATCGGAAGCCGCCGGAGACCTGCGGCGCGTGGAGGCGCGGCGTGGCGGCGCACGATGATAATCAAGACCCCGCGATTTGCGCAACGTGTCGCTAAACGTTTGCGGATGTGACACGAAAACGCGCCGCAGCCCGTTGGGGCCGCGGCGCTCGAAACGGGGGGGCGGTGGCTACCGCGGTGGCAGGCACTGCGCCATGCACGACATGTCCTTGATGCAGTAGGTGTAGCCGATGGAGTCGCACTGCGCCGAGCCGACGGGATCGCACCCGCAGGTGTAGCCGTTGCAGCTTTGCTGGCAGGTGATCCCCGCGCAGGTGTTGTAGCCGCAGCTCTCCAGCGCCGGATCGCTGTCGGACGGGGGAAAGCACCCGTTCGGGTACGAGTAGTGGCCGTACACGGTGCCCTGACCGTCGCGCCCGCCGCTGGGCACGAACGTCTCGACCCGCAGCTCCTCGGGATCCAGCCTCAGCTTCCGCATGGTGCGCCTCCGTCGAACAGGTGAGTATTTGATTGCAGTGTCGTAATATGTGCGCTCAGAGGGGCGCATGCCAGTTTGTTGTATCCAAAAAAAGAAAGTCATTATCACATCGAGTCAGCGGAGTCAACGGAGAACTTCTCCGCTGACCGTTGAATCCACGTGACTCCTGCTTCCAGGGGAGGTTCAGGCGGGCACGGCCGCCTCGTTGGACGCCGGCGCCTGGCGGAAGGCGGCGGGCGCGGTGGGGCAGAGCTCGGCGACCACGCAGCGCTCGCAGAAGGCCTTGCGGGCGGTGCAGACGGCTCGGCCGTGGTCGATCAGCAGGTGGGTGAAGATCACCCGCCGCTCCACGGGCAGCAGGGGGATCAGGTCCGCCTCGACCTTCTCCGGGTCTTCCTCGCGCGTGAGCCCCAGCCGCGCGGCGTTGCGCTTCACGTGCGTGTCCACCACCACGCCGTCGGCCATGCCGAAGCCCACGCCGAGCACCACGTTGGCCGTCTTCCGCCCGACGCCGGGTAGGGTGACCAGCGCCTCCATGCTGGCCGGCACCTCGCCGCCGAAGCGGTCCACCAGCGCGCGGCCCAGGCCGATCAGCGCCTTGCTCTTGTTGCGGAAGAAGTTGAGCGTCTTCAGGTGCTCCTCCATCTCCTCCTGCGTCGCGTCGGCGAAGTCGGCGGCCGTGCGGAAGCGGGCGAAGAGCGCGGGCGTCACCCGGTTCACCGCCGCGTCGGTGGTCTGCGCGGAGAGAACGGTGGCGACGAGGAGCTGGAGCGGGGTCCGGTGCTCGAGCGAGCACCGGCTGTCGGGGTACTCGGCGTGCAGGCGGTCCAGGATGTGGATCAGCCGCTCACGGCGCGCGGCTCTGCTTTCTCTTGGCAAGGATCTCCTCGACTTCTTCCAGCTCCCAGGCGTTCAGGACGTTGCGCGGGCCCAGCCACGCCTTGCGGGCCACGCGCACGCCCCACTGCACGTTGTCCAGCGACGCGGTGGAGTGCGCGTCGGGGTTGATGGGGACGAGGACGCCGCGCCGGGCGGCGTAGCGCGCGTTCCGCCAGTCCACGTCCAGCCGCGCGGGGTCGGCGTTGATCTCCACACACACGCCGTGCTCGGC
This sequence comes from Longimicrobium sp., assembly GCF_035474595.1. NCBI lineage: Bacteria > Pseudomonadati > Gemmatimonadota > Longimicrobiia > Longimicrobiales > Longimicrobiaceae > Longimicrobium > Longimicrobium sp. The sequence goes on along the minus strand of NZ_DATIND010000090.1, from coordinate 36,361 downwards.
CGCGGCGTCGATCACCGCGCGCACGTCCACCTCGTACGAGTTGCGGCGCAGCAGCAGCCGCCCCGTGGCGTGGCCCAGCATGGTGATGTGGGGATTGGAGACGGCGCGCACCAGGCGCTTCGTCATCTCCTTCTCGCCCAGGTTGAAGGCGCTGTGGACCGAGCCCACCACGTAGTCGAACCCCGCCAGCACGTCGGCCGGGTAGTCCAGCGAGCCATCGGGCAGGATGTCGCTCTCCACCCCCTTGAACAGGCGGAAGCGCTTCTTCCCCCGCCCGCCGTGCTCGCGGTTCCAGCCGTCGATCTCCGCCCACTGCGCGCGGATGCGCATCGGGCTGAGTCCCCCCGCGTACCCGGCCGACTGCGAGTGGTCCGCGATCCCCAGGTAGCGCCATCCGCGCTCCTGGGCCGCCTCGCCCATCTCCGCCAGCGAGGCGCGGCCGTCTGAATACGTCGTATGGCAGTGAAAGGTGCCCCGGAGATCGCCGACCTCGACCAGCGTCGGCAGCTCGCCCGCCGCCGCGGCCTCGATCTCGCCCCATCCCTCGCGCAGCTCCGGCTCGATGAGCTGCAGGCCGAGCGCGCGGTACAGCGCCGCCTCGTCGCGCGCGGCCACGCGCTTCGCGCCGCGCCAGAGGCCGTCCGCCGCCAGGCGCATCCCCATCTCCCCCGCGCGCGCCTCCAGCTGCGCGACGTGCTCCGCGCTCCCGGTGGCGTACACGAGCGCGGCGGCGAAGCGCGCGGGGGCGACGCACACGAGGCGCGCCTTCAGCCCGTCGCTGAACTGGATCTCCGCCCGCTCGGGGTCGATGGGACCCGCCGGTGCGGCGCCGCTCAGGCTCCGGAAGGCGGCCAGGACTTCGGCGGGATCCTTCGACGCGGCGACGAGATCGACGGAATCCACCACCTCCAGGTCGCGCCGCACCTCGCCGGCGAGCTCGGCCTTCGTGACGGAGTCCAGCGTGTGCAGCCACTCCAGCAGCCGCTCGGCCACCTCCAGCGCCGCGTACAGCCGCCGCCGCCCCCGCGCCGCCCGCGCGAAGGCGATGCTCTCGATGATCTTCTGCTCGGTCTTCCCGCCGATCCCCGGGAGCCCGGCCAGGCGCCCCGCGAGCGCCGCCTCTTCCAGCTTGTCGAGCGAGTCGATCCCCAGGTCGGCGTACAGGGTGCGGATGCGCTTGGGGCCCAGCCCCTTGATCCGCATCAGGTCGTACAGCCCGATGGGCGTGTCGGCGGCCAGCCGGTCGTACAGCGACGAGCGCCCCGTCTCCACCAGCTCGCGCAGCACCTCGGCGATGCCGCCGCCCACGCCGGGGAGCGAGGTCAGCCGTCCCTCGGCGGCAAGCCGGGCCAGGTCGGCGCCGCTGGCCTCGATGCGGCGGGCGGCGGTGGCGTACGCCTTGGCGCGGAACGGGTCGCCGCCCACCACCTCCAGCAGCATGGAGATCTCGGAAAGGACGCCCGCGGCCTCGGGCGCCTTCATCCCGCCGCGCCCTGCGGTGCGATGGACCCGCCGCCGGAGAGCCGCACGCGGTGGTAGCCCAGGCGGCTGAGCGGCACCTGCCCGGGGCGGTCCTCGCCGCGGCGCTCGGGCGCGGCGAAGGCCTCCACGTCTTCGGGGTGCGCCTCCACGTACCACATCGCCCGCGCCAGGATCTTCAGCACCTCGCCGGTGGTGAGGATGGAGTAGAGGCCCGCCATCTCCCCGCCGGGCAGGATGTTCTCGAAGTCGCGGGCGCCGTCGCGCGAGCCCTCGGCCCAGGTGGCGGGAATGCCGGGGCCCACCTCGGTGTCGAAGGGGATGACGCTGAACCCCGCGCGGCCGCGGCGCAGCCCCAGCACCATCAGCACGTGCAGGTCGTGGTAGGCGCCGCCCAGCGGGTCGCGCCCCTCGCAGGTGGTGGCGAAGAAGCCGTCGACCGGCTCGGGCGGCACGTCGGTGGCGATGCTGGCCCAGAACAGGTTGGGCGGCATCCGCACGTAGACGCTGGGGACGGGGAGCGACAGGCGCCACCCCTCCAGCGAGGGCGCGGCCTCCACCAGGAAGCGGGCGACGGCGGCGTCCAGCGCGTAGGTGCGCCGCCCGAAGCGCCAGAAGTTGAAGGCGTGGTAGAGAAGGGCGCGGTACTCCTCCAGCATCTCGGGCGGCGCGTCGGCGGGCACCATGTCGCGCGCGGCGTCGCCGGCCAGCGTCAGGAACCCGAAGCGCTCCCGCGCCAGCGGGTCTTCGCCGTGCTCGTCGGCCTCGGCCTGGATGCGGGGGAAGAGCCGGTTCTCGAACCCGGCCTCGCCGAACGCCATCTCGTAGGGGGTAAGAAAGGGCCCGGCCTCGCGCCGGGGCTCGGGTGCCACGCCCGCGTCCGCTTCCGTCAACGCCACCTCCGCTCTGTCGTCATCCCCGGTCGTCGACTGATTTCGTTCCATCATCCGAGCTTCGTCGCGCGCCCTCGACCTCGCGCCCTCCCCCCGCGCCGGAGGGCGCGACCCCCTCCCGTTCCGGGAGAGGGTGGCTTTCCAGCATCGCGCTACCAGCAGCCTTTGGCCGCACCCATGTTCGCACGTGGCGAAGATGCGTCCCAGCTACCTCTCCCGGTACGGGAGAGGTGGACGGCCTGAGCCGACCGGAGAGGGCGCGATGCCGGGCCGACGCTGGCGCATCTCATGCGCGCCGACATCTACTTGCAAACCAGGCGCCGAGAGCGAGGAGTCCCGATTCGCTACCGACGGCAGCACTTCCGGTCAGCCGCTAATCCTCGCCCTCCTCGTCCTCGTCGTCGGCATCGAGATCGATGGTGGATTCCAGCACCTCGGGGCTGCGGCCGCTGAAGAGGGCGCCCAGCTGCTCCCATCCGCCGCGGCGGCGGACGAGGACCACGATCACGTCGACCTCGTCGTCCCACAGCCCCGCCAGCCGGACGAAGTGCACGTCGCCGAGCTCCTCCGGCAACGGCACCTCCATCTCCTCGCCGTCGATGGTGACGCCGATCTCGTCGCGGTTGTCGAACTCGTTCGCGGAGATCTCGCGCTCCACGAACAGGTCGCCATCCACCTCCCACGCGCGTTCACCGACGGGGATGCCGGCGCGGTAGAAGAAAGGCTCGAACTTCCTGCCATCGCGGCGCTTGAAGTTCTCGTCCTCGGCCCAGTCCAGCTCCTCCAGCGCGTCCTCGCCCGCGGCGGACTCGCGGTGGTGGCGCACCTCGTGGGTGATGGTCTCCCACAGCTCCTCTTCCCAGTCGAACTCGGGGTCGAGCTTCGCCAGCTCGCGGAACGAGCCGTGGTACAGGTGCACCCCCGAGCGCACCTCGCCGGAGAACGTGCCGCCCGCGTCGTACTCGCCGGTGGCGCACTCGCCGAGGGTGTAGATGCCGGGCATGGTGGGGTGCGGCACCGCACCGCGCTCCACCAGCACGTACTCCACGCCTTGCCGCAGCTCCGCCGGGATCCCGTCGAAGATCTCCCGCGCCCGCCGCTCGAAGCGCTTGAACTCCATCTCCCTCACCCGCCGTGCCTTAGCGGGAGCGCCACCAGCTCGCGGGTCGCCTCCGCCAACTGGCGCGCGACGCCGGCCGCATCGTCCGCGTAGCGCAGGGGAAACGCGTGCAGCTCCTCCTGCCCCTGCACCGAATCCTTCAGCAGATACGCCTCGATCACCCACCGCGGCTCGGCCCACCGCAGCTCCAGCGACCACGCCCGCGCGGTGCCGTCGTCCAGCTCCGCGTCGGCCCACAGCTCCACGGACGGGATTTCGGCGTCGGGATGCAGGGCGTCGCCGACGGCGTGGACCTCCATCCCCGACCCCGTCTCGCGCACGCCCGGCGCGCCGGACACGCTCGCCCGCAGCCGCCCCAGCGCCCTGCGCGCCCGGGCGATCGCGCGGACCACCTCCGCGAGCTCGCCGCCGCTCACGCGCTCCCTCCCCCGCTCTCGCGGACGTACGCGCCCTCCAGGTACGGCGTCCACCGCTCCCCGTCGCCGGAAACGTCCATGCGATACTGGTAGCTCTGCCCGTCCGCGGCGAACTCCCACACGGCGCGGGCGCTCCCCCGCGGCTCGCGGCGCACCAGCGTGAGCACGCCCCCGCCGAAGCTGCCGCGGAACTCCGCGGGCGTGGTGCGCAGCGAGTCGAACCAGTGGAAGACGTACACCTGCTCCGCGTCGTCCCAGCGCAGCACGCCGTGGCCGGTGAACGCCGGCCGGCCGCCGCGCGCCTGCTCGTAGTCCTGCACCAGCACCTGGCCGCCGAGCGCCAGCCGGTTCACGATGAGCGCCGACGCACTGCCGCCCGCCGGGTCCCACGGCGCCGGGCGGATGCGCTCCTCGCCGCGCCAGGTGCCGGCCATCGTCTCGAGCTTCAGGTGCGCGGGCGCGCGGTCCGGCATCTCCATCTCCACTCCTCTTCGTCGTTCGCGGACGTACGAACCGCATCGGAGCGATGATACGTTCCCGCGCGCGGAATCGCACGGCGGGCGCCGCCGCGGCTGCGTTCCCGATCGCCCGCGCCAGCCGTATGTTTCACCGCGAACGGCGGGGCAAGAAGGGGATCAGGATGAGGATGGGGATGACGTACCGGCTCGCGATCTTCGACTTCGACGGGACGCTGGCGGATTCGTTTCCGTGGTTCCTGCGCGTGGTGAACGAGGCGGCGCGGGTCCACCGGTTCCGGCGGATCGAGCCGGGGGATGCAGAGCCGCTGCGCGGGCTGGACGCGCGGCGCATCATCGAGCACGTGGGGCTGCCGTTGTGGAAGCTGCCGCTGGTCGCGCGCTGGATGCGCCGGCGGATGGCGGCCGACATCGGCTCCATCGCCCTCTTTCCCGGCGTGGACGAAATGCTCCGGCAGCTCTCGGAGGATGGCGTGCGGATCGCCATCGTCAGCTCCAACTCGCCGGCGAACGTCCGGCGCGTGCTGGGGCCGGAGAACGCCGCGCGGGTCGCGTTCTACGGGTGCGGCGTCTCGCTCTTCGGCAAGCGGCGGAAGCTGCGGAAGGTGCTGGCCGGCAGCGGCGTGGCGGCAGCGGAGGCGCTCTGCATCGGCGACGAGATCCGCGACCTGCACGCCGCCCGCGCTGAGGGAATCGCGTTCGGCGCCGTCGCCTGGGGATACACCACCGCCGCGGGGCTGGCGGCGCATCACCCCGAGATGCTGTTCACCCGCGTGGACGAGATCGCCGGGCGGCTGGGGCTTCCCCGCGACGAATCTCCCGCGGTGTGACGGAAGCCCCTCACCGGCGACTGAAGTCGCAGCAACAACCACGGGAAGCCTCGCAAACCGCGCGAGGCTGATCCGCTCGTGACTCGCCGCGGCGCTCACGGCCGATCTCCTCCCTCCACCCCAATGCTGGATGGCAGTCCCGCAGGGACTTCGTGCCGTTGTTGCTGGCGAATTCCATTCGCCTGAACGCGGGGCCCCGTCGCCCGCCCGGAACGCCCTGTGTCGCGATGGGCACGCATCACGGCGAAAAAAGGGTTGTGCTCCCGCTTTGGACGATGGAGCTTGGGCAGGGGGACAAGACGCTCACACCGCCCGCACCGCCACCGGCGCGGACAAGGCCGAGGCGCAGCGCCTGCTGGCGGCGCTCGGCAGCCTGGACGCCGCCGGGCTGAACGACAACTGGATCACCCCGTGACCGCCCGAGGTGCGGCACCGCACTCGCCGGGAGGAGAAGGCGGAGGGGGATGATGGACGCCGAAACGCCCGAGCGCACGCTGGACGGATTTCTCGACCGGTTCACGCCGGAGGTCGCCGCGCTCGCGCGCGCGGCGCTGGCCCGGATGCGGGCACGGCTCCCCGGCGCGGTGCAGATGGTGTACGACAACTACAACGCGCTGGTCGTCGGGTTCTGCCCCGGCGACCGGCCATCGGAGGGGATCTTCTCCATCGCCGTGTACCCGCGCTCGGTGGCGCTCTGCTTCCTGCAGGGCGCCGGGCTGGCGGACCCGCACGAGCTGCTGCGAGGAAGCGGCACGGTCGCGCGCCACCTCCCGCTCGCCCGCGCGGACGACCTGGAGCGCCCCGAGGTGCAGGACCTGGTCGCCCGCGCGCTGGCCGGCGCCCGCACGCCGCTGGACCCCACGCGCCCGGGGCGGCTCGTAATTCGCTCAGTCTCCGCCAGGCAGCGCCCGCGCCGCCCCGCGAACGAGTGATCCATCACCCCCCCCAGCCCCGGTCCGCCGATGCGAAGAAACGTCGTCCTCATCCTCTCCGCCGCGCTCGCCGGCCTGAGCTCGTGCACGCCCCCGCCGCGGGTGGTGGCGCCGCCGCCGATCCCCGGCGCGGCGGGGGTGCTGGCGCGCGCCATCGGCCAGGCGGGGGGCGCGGAGGCGCTGGAGCGCGCGCGGGCGCTGTCGTGGAAGGGCGAGGCCACGGTGCGCGCAGGCGGGCGCACGGTGCGCATCGAGGGCGTGTGGGCCGTGCAGCCGCCGGACACCGCGGTGGTCTCCACCTGGGAGGAGGGGCGCGGCCGGGCGACGGAGCGCTCGCTGGTCTACGCGGCGCCGCGCGGGTGGATCGTGAGCGGCGGGCGCTTTCAGCCCATGCCGGCCGCCATGCTGGCCAACGAGCGCGACGAGTTCTTTCTGTACCAGGTGATGCGGCTGGTGCCGTTGCGCGCGCCGGGGGTGACGCTGGCCGAGATCCCGCCGGACTCCGCGGGGCAGGCGGGGATCCGCGCGATGGTGCCGGGGCGCCCGCCGGTGGAGCTGTACGTGGACGCCACCGGGCGCCTGGCGCACGTCCGCATGCCCGTGCGCGACCCGGCCGGCGGCGCCGCGCCGGTGACGCAGGACGTGTGGCTGCAGGGCGCCGCCGAGGAGGACGACGTGGTGTGGCCCACCAGCATGCGCATCACCCTGAACGGCGCGCCGTACTTCGACATGGAGATCCACGACCTGGAGACGATGGAGCGCCTGGAGGACCCGCGCCTGGGCGGCCCGCGCTGAATCGCTCATGGGTTCGCGAGTCCATGACGGGCAATCACCCGTGCATTACAAACGCACAAAGAGACGTCATCCTGAGGCCGACCACACCGTCGCTTTCCCCGCACCAGCGGTTGCAGGCCGAAGGATCTATCAGCGAGGTCGCACGTGCGCTGCCGGATTGCACGACGGATCTCCCGAGTATCGCAAACGAAAGGAGATGGAGATGGAGCCGCAGGACAACAAGAAGCTGGCGCTGCAGAAGGCCATCAGCTCCCACGAGCAGGCCGAGGCCGCGCTCGCCGACCTGATGAAGGACGAGGCCGACCCGCGCTACACCGAGATGCTGGAGCGCGTGCACGCCACACTGGCCGAGCTGCGCGCCGCGGCCGGCGCCACCGCCCCCGGCGAGACGGTGTAAGCCGGCCGTCTCGTGGCCCCGGCGCCGGCGGGCGATCCGGTCGCCGTCGCTTCATCCGCCCGGACGACGCGGTCGCCGGGTGGCTGCTGGCGCCCGGCGGCACGCGCATCCGCGAGATCCACGTCGCGCGCGTGCGCTGATCCCGCCTTTCTCCCTTTATTCCGATCGCACCCGTGTCCATCCTCATCTATCTCGTCGCCGCCGCGGCGGTGGTCCTCGCGCTCGTGGCCGCCGTCCGCGCCTTTCGCGCGTCGTCTCCGCCGCCGCCGAGGTCCGGGACCGCGGCGCCGCCTTCACCGTCCGCCGCCGCGCCGGCGGACGAGCATGCGGCGGACGAGCGGTGCCTTCGCTCGACGCGGCGATGGCGAAGGCCGCGGCGTTCCGGCGCAGCGCCTGGCTCCCCGTGGTGGAGGACGGGGACGGAGACGCGGCGGCGTCGAAGTTTTCCGGCGCTCCGCACCTGGCCGGTGGCGAGGCGTGGCCGGCGTGCGGAAACTGCGGCCGGCCCATGCAGCTCTTCGTGCAGCTGAACGCCCGCGACCTTCCCGCCGCCGGCCGCGCGCGCCTGGGCGAGGAAATGCTGCTGCAATTCTTCTACTGCACCAGCGACGACCCGCTCTGCGAGGACGACTGCGACGCATGGCAGCCCCACGCCGCCAGCACGCTCCTTCGCCTCGTCGCCGCGCCGGAGGGCAGCAGAGGCGATCGGGGGACGGAGATTCCCGCGGCGATGTTCCCCGCGAAGCGCATCACCGGCTGGACGGAGGCGGCGGACTATCCCTTGTGGGACGAGTACGAGGAGCTGGGGATGGAGATGAGCGACGCCGAGGCGGACGTGCTGGGCGACGCCTTCCCCGTTCCGGCGAGAAGCTGCTGGGATGGCCGCTCTGGGTGCAGTCCGCGAGCTATCCCGCGTGCCGCGTCTGCGGCTCGCGGATGGAGCACCTCTTCCAGATCGATTCCGAGCGGAACCTGCCGCACATGTTCGGCGACGTGGGCGTGGGCCACATCACGCAGTGCCCGCGGCACGCGGCGGAGCTGGCGTTCGGCTGGGCGTGCCACTGACCGCGGCCGAAGCTCGAAGACGGCGGGGCTGGCGGCGCCAGGCGCACGCCGGCCCCGCTTTTCGTGAGACACAGCCGTTTCCGGCGAAGGCCGTAACACTCGCACCGGCTTGGCGGCGATGTTAGGTTGTGTCGCCGGAAGCCCCGAAAAGCGCAGTGCGGGAGTGCGAAAGTGCGCGGGCTTCGGCGTGAAGCCGGCACTCGCGCGGAAACCGGCGCACTCACGCACTTCCGCACTCACGCACTTCAGTTTACTGGAGATCGAAATCCGTTGGCGGACGTCGTTGTGATCACCACCGATGACCTGGAGCCGGCCGTCCGGCTCCGCGGCGCGTTCGAGCAGGCCGGGATGCGCGTGGAGCTGCTCGCCGCCGGCGAGTCGGTGGCGGACGCGCTGGGCGAGCCCATCCTGCTGGTGATCACCGGCGGGCTGCGCGAGCGCCGTGCCCGCCAGATGGTGGCGCAGGCGCGCGAGCGCGGACGCGTGCCCATCATCGGGCTGACCGAGCCGACCGAGCCCTCGGGGCGCGAGGTGTGCCGCCAGCTGGGGATCAGCGAGTGCTTCGGCAAGCCCATCGACCCCGAGGAGGTGGCCCTGGTGGGCCGCCGCCTGGTCCAGCGCGAGGAGCTGCGCGAGATCACCGGGATCGTGGGTGACACCGAGGAGATGGAGGGGGTGCTCGAGCGCATCGTCCAGATCGCCCCGGTGAACAGCACCGTGCTGATCCTGGGCGAGAGCGGGACGGGAAAGGAGCTGGTGGCGCGCGGCATCCACGCCCTTTCGCCGCGCCGCCACCGCCCGTTCATCGCCGTGAACGTGGCCGCGCTGCCGGAGACGCTGCTGGAGAGCGAGCTGTTCGGCCACGAGAAGGGCGCCTTCACCGGCGCGTCCAGCCTGCGCAAGGGGTTCTTCGAGCTGGCCAACGGCGGCACCATCTTCCTGGACGAGATCGGCGAGATGCCGCTGTCCACGCAGACCAAGCTGCTGCGGGTGCTGGAGGAGCGCGAGTTCCGGCGCGTGGGCGGCGAGGACCTGCTGCGGGTGGACGTGCGCGTGCTGGCGGCCACCAACCGCGACCTGCGCGAGCAGGTGCAGACCGGCCAGTTCCGGCGCGACCTGTACCACCGCCTGAACGTGCTGCGCATCGACCTTCCGGCGCTGCGCGAGCGGCGGGCCGACGTCACGCGGCTGATCGACCGCTTCATCCGCGAGTTCAGCGCCGAGCACGACCGCCCGTTCATGGGGATCGACCCCGAGGCGGTGCGGGTGCTGGCGGAGTACGACTGGCCGGGGAACGTGCGCGAGCTGCGCAACCTGATCGAGAGCATGGTGGTGCTGGCCCCCGGCCGGGTGATCCGCCCCGAGGACATTCCCGCCGACGTGCGCTACAGCCGCGGCAACCGCGCGCTGATGCCGGTTCCCATGCCGCGGCAGGCGCCCGCGACGGCGGCCGGGGTGCCGGTGCAGGCGAACGGGAACGGCGGGCCGCCGCCGGAGCTGGAGTTCATCTTCCGCACCATGTTCGACATGCGGATGGATCTGGACGACCTGCGGCGCGAGTTCGAGATCTACAAGCAGCGCCATCGCGAGCCGGTGACGCTGCCCGGGGTGGCGATCGGCGGCGGGGCGGGGATGCCCGCGGCGCTGGGGTGGGCGCCCGCCCCGCCGCCCGAGCCGGAGCCGCCGGAGGAGCGCGGCGTGGTGGTCTTCCGCCCGGGGATGACGATGCAGGACCTGGAGCGCGAGGCCATCGGCGCGGCGCTGCGCGAGGCCCGCGGCAACCGCCGCCGCGCCGCCGAGATGCTGGGCATCGGCGAGCGGACGCTGTACCGCAAGCTGAAGGAGTATCACCTCGAGGCGTGACCGGCGTCTCCTGTGCGGGACCGGCTTCGTCGCGCGTCCCCAGCCCGGCGGGATCTCACGCGGAGACGCGGAGAACTCACCGCGCCACGAAGGTATGGTGAAATGCGAAGGGCCTCCCTGCTCGATGGCGGGGAGGCCTTTTGCGTTTGCGGCGATGAATCCATCAATGGAAAAATGCGACTGAAGTCGCGGCTACAACGGCACGCAGTCCGCCTTCGCGGACTTCCGGTGCGGGGGAAGATTCGGGCGCGGGGGGGTGCGTCTCCGCACGCGGAGCCCACGCACTTCCGCACTCACGCACTTCCGCACTTCTGTTCTAGAACTCGCCCCGCAGCAGCTTTTCGATGAGCTCGTGCACGCGCAGGTCGTCGTCGGCGCTGGAAGAGGGCGCGGGCGGAGGGGATTCGCCGTCCACAAAGCGGCGGCTGTAGAGGAGGATGCGGCTGACCGCGAACTCCGAGATCACCTTGCGGAAGCGGCTGGCGAACGCGGGGTCCGCGGCAACCTTGGCGTCGATGTCGGCGCGGCGCACGCTCATCAGCACGCCGTCCGTGGCCGCGCGCACCGAGCCGCCCGGCGGCACCTGGTTGATGTACGACACCTCGCCCAGCACCTCGCCCGGCCCGATCCGCTGGATCTCGGGGTCGCCCAGCGACCGCGACGACACCACGAACTCGCCTTCCAGCACGAAGTGGATGTGCTCCGGGGTCACGCCCTCGGTGATCACCTCCTCGCCGGCGCGGACCCGCCGCTGCTCTCCAGCAGACGCCAGCCACTCGGCATCTTCGTCGGCGAACTCACCCAGGTAGGGCGGAAGTCTGGGCAAGGCCGTCTCCGGTATCTTCATGGCCGCGGCGCTGCAAGGACCTCGCGGCGATGCAGGCCTTCGATGAAATTGGACGCCTTGAATGCGCCGGGTGACATTAGCGACCGCCCCGCTGCGAGTCAATCCTGCGGCGACTGCCGCCCGCCCTCATGGAGCCTTTGCTCGTGCCCGGCCGCGGCCGCAACTCCGCCAAACTCCGGCCTGTTCCGCAACCGACTTGCAGAAGCCGCGACAGCACAGGACGGACTTTCATCCTGATTGGACGGACCGGCCCGGCGGTTTTCCATCACCCGCGGTTCGCGCCGGTTTGCGTGAAGATGGACATCCCGCGAAAGGCGCCCGATCCACCTTGCTGTATTGGCACCCATCCGCCGATTGCATGCGGGAGTGGAACCCGGGCCCGATCCGATCGCCAGCCCGGAAGACGTCACGAGGCACCCGTCCGGGGGGACGTACTGGACGGTGCCGGCTCCTTCGTCCTTCCCGCCATCCCATCGTCCAGAGGACGACCGCCATCGGCTCCGGGTCACACGAAGCGGCGCGAACGAGCCGCGCCGCAGTGCCAAAATCCGCGAAAATGCAGGCGCATTCTTCCGCGTTCCCGCTGCCGTCCTCCGGCGCCCGCTACCGCTCAATACGTTCCGGCGCAACGGTTTGCGAGCCGGTGGCCGTGTCGCCGTCCTGAGAGGGGATTCGGGGATTGCGCAGGGAGGATCGGGGCGACTCGCATCCGCTCATCGATCTTCCGCTCACCAGACGGCGGAGGCCCGCCGGGACTGATCCCGGCGGGCCTCCCTGGTACCGATCCGTCGATGCGGGTCAGGCGAACTGCGCCTGCTCCGTGCTCCCGGTGAGCGCCGCGGTCGACGCCTCGCCGCCGGTGACGGTCATCAGCACCTTGTCGAAGTATCCGGCGCCGACCTCGCGCTGGTGCCTGGTGGCGGTGTAGCCCTCGGCCTCGCGCGCGAACTCCTGCTCCTGCAGCGCCACGTACGCCGTCATCCCCTCTTCCGCGTACCCCTTCGCCAGCTCGAAGGTGTGCAGGTTGATGAGGTGCCAGCCGGCCAGCGTCACGAACTGGAACTTGTATCCCATCGCGTTCAGCTCCGTCTGGAACCGGGCGATGGTGTGCGCGTCCAGGTTCTTCTGCCAGTTGAAGCTGGGCGAGCAGTTGTACGCCAGCATCTTCCCGGGAAAGCGCGCGTGCACCGCGTCGGCGAAGCGGCGGGCCTCGTCCAGGTCCGGCGTGCTGGTCTCGCACCAGAGCAGGTCGGCGTGCGGGGCGTACGACAGCGCGCGGGCGATGGCCGCGTCCACGCCGCTGCGCACGCGGAAGTACCCCTCGGCCGTGCGCTCGCCGGTGCAGAAGGGCCTGTCGCGCTCGTCGATGTCGCTGGTGAGCAGGGAGGCGCTGTCGGCGTCGGTGCGCGCGATGAGCACGGTGGGCACGTCCTGCACGTCGGCCGCCAGCCGGGCGGCCACCAGCGTGCGGATGAACTGCGCGGTGGGGACCAGCACCTTGCCGCCCAGGTGCCCGCACTTCTTCTCGCTGGCCAGCTGGTCCTCGAAGTGCACCCCCGCGGCGCCCGCCTCGATCATCGACTTCGTCAGCTCGAAGGCGTGCAGCGGCCCGCCGAAGCCGGCCTCGGCGTCGGCCACGATGGGCACCAGCCAGTCGCGCTTCGCCTCGCCATCGCCCTCCGCCCATTCCACCTGGTCGGCGCGCTGCAGCGCGTTGTTCAGGCGGCGGACCACGTTGGGCACGCTGTTGGACGGGTACAGGCTCTGGTCGGGGTACGTCTGCCCCGACAGATTGTTGTCGCCCGCCACCTGCCAGCCGGACAGGTACAGCGCCTCCAGCCCGGCCTTCACCATCTGCACCGCCTGCGCGCCGGTCAGCGCGCCGAAGGTGCGCACCGCGTCGTCCTGGTGCAGCCGTCGCCACAGCCGCTCGGCGCCGTGCCGTGCCAGCGTCTGCTCCACCTTCACCGACCCGCGCAGCCGTACCACGTCGGCCGCGGTGTAGCCGCGCTGGACGCCTTCCCAGCGGCCGTCGGTCAGCCACTGGATCTCCAGCTCCCGCACCTGCGCCTCGAAGCTCTCCCGGCTCATCGGCTCCTCCGTCCGTCTCTCGGTTTGTCGATGGGTCCCGCTGCCCTCAGCTCAGGAGCTGGTAGGCCGGGATGGTGAGGAACGCCTTGAACTCGCTGCCCAGCACCAGATCGTCCAGCAGCTTCACCGCCTGGTCCAGCTGCGGCGTGTCGCCGCCGCGGGCGCCCTTCAGCTTCGCCACCTCCTCGTCGCGGATGCGGCAGTAGTCGTCCGGCGTCATCACCCCGTCGCCATCGGCGTCGTTGGTGACGGGCGTGCGGTGCCGGATCCACTGCCAGAGCTGCGCGCGGCTGATCTCGGCCGTGGCCGCGTCTTCCATCAGGTTGTTGATGGCCACGGCGCCGTTCCCCTGCAGCCACGCTTCCAGGTACTGCAGGGCCACGGAGATGTTGAGCCGGATCCCCCCCTCCGTCACCTCGCCGGCCGCGATGCCGCAGGAGATGAGCTCGCGCGCCTCGACCGACACCTCCTCGCGCAGCACGTCCTTCTGGTTCGGCTTGTCGCCCAGGTGGCGGTCGAAGACCTCCTTCGCCACGGGAACCAGGTCCGGGTGCGCCACCCAGGTGCCGTCGAAGCCCTGCCCCGTCTCGCGCACCTTGTCCTCGCGCACCCTGGCCAGCGCCGTGTTGTTCACCTCGGCGTCGCGGCGGCTGGGGATGAAGGCGGCCATCCCGCCCATGGCGTGCGCGCCGCGGCGGTGGCACGTCTTCACCAGCAGGTCGCAGTACGCCTTCATGAAGGGCACGGCCATGGTCACCTGCACGCGGTCCGGCATCACCGCGTCCTCGCGGTTCCGGAACTTCTTGATCAGGGAGAAGATGTAGTCCCACCGCCCGGCGTTCAGCCCGGCGGCGTGGTCGCGCAGCTCGTACAGGATCTCGTCCATCTCGAACGCGGCCAGGATGGTCTCGATCAGCACCGTCGCGCGGATGGTGCCCACTGGAACACCCAGCTGCTCCTGCGCGGCGACGAAGATGTCGTTCCAGAGCCGGGCCTCGAGGTGGCTCTCCATCTTGGGGAGGTAGAAGTACGGCCCGCTGCCGCGCTCCAGCAGCTCGCGCGCGTTGTGGAAGAAGTACAGCCCGAAGTCGAAGATCGAAGCGGAGATGGGCTCGCCGTCGACGGTGACGTGACGCTCGACGAGATGCCACCCGCGCGGGCGGACGATCAGCACGGCCAGCCTGTCGCCCAGCACGTAGCTCTTCCCCTCGGGCGAGGTGAAGGCGAGGGTGCGGCGGACGGCCTTCTGCAGGTTGTCCTGCCCCTCGATCACGTTGCGCCACGTCGGCGACAGCGCGTCCTCGAAGTCGGCCATGAAGCAGCTGGCGCCCGAGTTCAGCGCGTTGATCACCATCTTGGCGTCTACCGGTCCGGTGATCTCTACCCGCCGGTCCTGCAGGTCGGGCGGGCACGGGCCCACCTTCCAGTCGTCCTGGCGCACCGGCTCGGTCTCGGCCAGGAACTCGGGCATGGCGCCCGAGTCGATGAGCGCCTGCCGCTGGTCGCGCCGGCGGAGCAGCTCCACGCGGCGCGCGTTGAAGCGCCGGTGCAGCCCCGCCACGAACTCCACGGCCTCGGGGGTGAGGACGCGCGCGCACGCCTCGATGTCTTCGCAGAGGAAGGTTACCCCTTCCACTTCGCTGCCGGGTGCGGTAGCGGAGATCATGCGGTCTCCCGTTGGGAAATCGGAGTTTGTCCAGCCACGGGCCAGATGCGCGTCGCAGCAGGGCAAAGCGCCCGCCGCGGCTGCGGTTGCGCACTTGCAACGCAACGATGCTGCCATGAATCCCGCTCACCAACCGCCGTACGGAGCAGGCTTCGCTTCTTGTCCGGCAGGGGGGCTACCCGAACGGGTGGGGAGGGGGGAGTGCGGGAGTGCGAAAGTGCGGGAGTGCGGGAGTGCGTGAGTGCGTGAGTGCGTCCACAGCGCATACGGAGCTTGCGGTGCGCTTCGGCTACCTCGCGCCCTCCCCCCGCGCCGGAGGGCGCGACCCCCTCCCGTTCCGGGAGGAGGTGGCTCTCCAGCATCGGCGCGTTGCCGAAACTCCATCCCAGCCTGGCTTCCCTGACGCGACGACCTCGCCCCCGTGCTGAGTTCTCCCCTCCCCTGCGGACCGGGGGAGGGGGCCAGACAGGCGGGCACGATGCAGCCGGAGCACACCGACGCAGCCAGGCTACCTCTCCCGGTACGGGAGAGGTGGACGGCCTCGGCCGGCCGGAGAGGGCGCGATGCCGGGCGGCGCACCGCTGCATGTGTTGGTGGTAATGGAGTTGGCGATCAGATGACCTGCCTGGCGATGTAACCTTTCGCCCTGTTCCGCCTCCAATCTTCGTCACGCCCGATGGGGTGGGACAGATCCGCGCACTGCGGTGTATCCGTATCTCCCGGTGCGGGTTGGATGGATAGTGAAGATGCATCCCGAGACGAGGACAGATATGCGCATGAATCCCGTTCGATCGATTTCCGCCGCGCTCGCCGGCGCGGCGCTGGTGATGGGCGCGGCGGCGTTCGTGCCGCACGCCTCGTCGGCGCCCATTCCCGCGCGGGGCGCCGCGGCTCGCGACACCGCGGTGTTCGCCGGCGGCTGCTTCTGGTCGATGGAGAAGGCGTTCGAGCACGTGCCGGGGGTGGTGTCCGCCGTCTCGGGGTACGCGGGCGGGTCGGTGGCCAACCCTTCGTACGAGCAGGTGGGCTCCGGGCGCACCGGGCACGCCGAGTCGGTGCAGGTGGTGTTCGATCCCGCGCGCACCAGCTACGACAAGCTGCTGGACGTGTACTGGCACAACATCGACCCCATCTCCGCCAACGGGCAGATCTGCGACCACGGCCCGGAGTACCGCAGCATCGTCTTCTTCCGCAACGCCGGGCAGCGGCGCGCGGCCGAGGCGTCGAAGGCGGTGGTGCAGCGCCACTTCACGCGGCCGGTGACCACGGAGATCGACGCGGCCACGCCGTTCTACGCGGCCGAGGAGTACCACCAGGACTTCGCCGAGCGCAACCCGGACCACTACAACGCCTATCGCCGCGGCTGCGGCCGCGACGCGCGCCTCCACGAGCTGTGGGGCGACGCCGCGGGCGGATCGCACTGATATCGGGAGATGAAGATGATGACGAAGAGGATCTTCCCCGCGCTCGCCCTGGCCGTGGTGGCGGCGGCCGCCGCCGCGCCGGCGCACGCGCAGGCCCCGCGCGCCGCGGCCGCGCGGACGTACGCGAAGAAGAGCGACGCCGAGCTGCGCCGCACGCTGACGCCGCTGCAGTACCAGGTGACGCAGCACGCGGCCACCGAGACCCCGTTCCGCAACGAGTACTGGGACAATCACCGCGCGGGGATCTACGTCGACATCGTGTCGGGCGAGCCGCTGTTCAGCTCCACCGACAAGTTCGACTCGGGCACCGGGTGGCCCAGCTTCACCCGCCCGCTGGAGCCGGCGAACATCCGCACCCGCGCCGACAACTCGTACGGCGAGCGCACCGAGGTCCGCTCCACGCACGCGGACTCGCACCTGGGCCACGTGTTCAACGACGGCCCCCGGCCCACCGGGCTGCGCTACTGCATGAACTCCGCGTCGCTGCGCTTCATCCCCGTGGAGCGCCTGCAGGCGGAGGGGTACGGGCGCTACCTCCCGCTCTTCGCGCACCCGCAGCACGCCGTTTCGCATCGCTGAAGTCAGGGATGCACGTGATGGCGATGCAAAGACCGCCCGGAGCGAGACACTCGCTCCGGGCGGTCCGCTTGCAACGCCAGGGGTGTGATCGTCAGATGAACCGGCTGGTGAAGTCGACGTTCTCCTCCTCGGTCTCGACCCACGACAGCGGCGTGCCGATCTGCAGGATCACGCCGCCGCCGCCCTCGAACGACAGCCCGCTCCCCTTCACCGCGTATTTCCGGTTCACGCCCACGCTGAGCAGGTTGCCGGAGAACTGCTTCGCCGGCATCCAGGAGTATTCCACCACCAGCCGTTCCTTCTTGGGGGCGCTGGGCGTGATCCCCAGCTTCGCCAGCATCTCGAGGCGCGGGTCCACGCCGCCTTTGCGCCCCGGCATTCCCTCGTTGTTGCCCACCTGGTCCACCGCCACGCTTTCGGGGGCCACCATCTGGGCCAGCGCCTTGTACTCGCCTCCGGCGAGGCAGTACATCCACGTGTTGAAGCACTCGGTCTCGCCGCAGACGCGGTACAGGTGGATCTGGTCCTCGTCCCTGTGCTCCCACATGGCCGCGGTCAGTCCGCCGCCCCTGGCGATCTGCTGCATCATCTCCACGTTTCCCCGCGACAGGACCTTGCCCATGGGCCTTCCGATGCAAAAGGTGCGATCATCCAATGGGGAACCATTCCGGCCGCCGCATGATGCGCCCCGGGCGTGCGGACTACAAGCCTTCCGGCACCGGCCTGGTGACGTTGTTCAGGGGATTGACCATCGAAAGCGTTGTAGATAACGTCTTGGACGTACTTGCGTATACACCGTACACGAGGTGCACCATGCCCGCGAATCCCATCACCACCCGGCTTCCCGAATGGCTCGAGGAGGAGCTGAACGGGACGTTTGCCGCTTCCGGCGAGGGCCGTTCCGAGGGGATGCGCCGGATTGCCGAGGAGTGGTGGACGCTGGAGCATTTCCCCGCCATCGAGTTCCGCGACGGAGTCACGGGCCGCCGGGCGTCCGTCCGCGGCGGGCCGGACGTGTGGGAGATCGCGATGGTGGAGCGCGATTACAGCAACGATCGCGAGGGATTGTACGAGCACTTCAGCTGGATCCCTCGTGAACACCTGGACCAGGCGCTCGCGTACGCCGGCAAGTTCGCGTCCGAGGTCCACGGGCGGGTGGAGCTGAACGAGCGGATCGGACGGCAGATGGAGGCGGCCTGCAACGCTCGCGCGCGTAAAGCGGGCTGAGCCGCGGATGCGCTTCCTCTTCGATGTCCACATCAGCGAAGCGGCGGCGCGCGAGCTGGTGCGGCGCGGCATCGACGTGGTGCACGCGACCGAGGCCGGACTGCGGGAGGCCAGTGACCCGGAGCTGCTGGAGCACGCGATCGGGGAAGGCCGCATCGTGCTGACCCGCAACTACCACGACTTCGCGCCGCTGGTCGAGGCGCTGAACCGTGCCGGGCGCTCCTTCCCCGGCGTGCTCTTCCTCTCCACCTCCATCCCGCAGGGCAACGCCGGCGCGCACGTGAACAGGATCGAGGCGTGGATCGCCTCCTGCCCGCCCGGCTACAATCCCGTGCAGAACACCTTCGGCTGGATCTTCTGACGTCCGCGCAAGCCCAACGCACTTCCGCACTTCCGCACTCACGCACTTCTTTCCTGCGTCACCTTCTCCTCCTCGGGGATGAGGGACTTGTGGACGCCGATGGCGGCGCGGGTGCCCTCGAAGGCGGCGCGGATGGCCAGGCGCGTGCCCGGCGTGATGTCGCCCGCGGCGTAGACGCCAGGGATGCTGGTCTGGAAGTTGTTGTCCACCTGCACGATCCCCTCGTCGTCCATCTCGCACCCCATGTCCAGCGGAAAGGTGGAGCCGGGGCCCGAGGCCACGTGGAAGAAGAGGAAGGGGAACTCCTCGCTCGTCCCGTCGTGGAACACCACCCGCTCCAGCCGCCCGTCCGTTCCCTCCAGCGCGGTGATGGCCTTCTGGTTCACGCCGATCCCGTACTCCCCCAGCGTCTTCAGCGCCTCGTCCGACATGTCCTTCGGATGGCTGTGCGTGAGCACCGTCAGGTCGTCCGTCCATGTGAGAAAGTACAGTGCGTACTTGGCGATCGACTCGCCCCAGCCCAGGATCCCCACCTTCTTCCCGGCGATGGTCGGCCCGTCGCACTCGGGGCAGTGCCAGATGCTGGTGCCGTAGAAATCGTCGAAGCCCGCGACCTCGGGCTTGATGTCCTTGAGCCCCGTGGCGAGCACCAGCCGCCGCGAGCGGAAGACGCGGTCGTCGGCGATGGTGACGCGGAAGTCGTCGATCGCCCCCTCCACCGTCTTCACCACCGCGGCCTCGAGCTCGGCGCCGGCGCCGGTGGCCTGCTGGCGGCCGATGCGGCGCAACTCCAGCGGCGGCGGGTCGTCGATGCCGAAGTAGCCGTGCACCGCCCACGTTTCCTTGTTGCGCGGGTCCTGCGCGTCGAACAGCCGCACCGAGCGCCGGTAGCGCGCCAGCCACATCGCCGCCGCCAGCCCCGCCGGCCCGCCGCCGATCACGATCGCGTCGTATTCCCGCTCTTCGTCCGGCATCCGCTCCCCGTCCCGTCGTCGAAGGTCTGCTGAAGGTGCCGCCGCCGGGTGCAATCGCCGCGCCCGGAAGGGCGGTGCGGAAGTGCGGAAGTGCGGAAGTGCGAAAGTGCGTTGGTTCGGTGCGGGATGGGATTCGCGTCGGCCGGGGGAATCCGAGGATGCGAGTGAACTCGCGGCTACAACGGCACGCAGTCCGCCTGCGCGGACATCACATCCGTGCGTCCGCGGGTTCGGTGCGCGTGGATGGCGCCCGATGCCCGAGCCGCATCGCCAAACGGTTCCACGCACTTCCGCACTTCCGCACTTCCGCACTCTCGCACTTTCGCACTTTCGCACTCCTCCGCCGTGCGTATGTTGTCCCATCCATTCATCCCCACGAACGAGCTCCCGGAGGGTGCGGTTTGATCGAGGCGGTGGTCTTCGACTTCGACGGGCTGGTGTTCGACAGCGAGACGCACGAGTACGAGACCGTGGCCGAGCTCTTCGCCGAGCACGGGGCCGAGCTGCCGCTGGACGTGTGGGGGCAGTGCATCGGCCGCGAGGCGGGGTTCTTCGACCCGTACGCGTACCTGGAGGAGCGCACCGGCGCGCGGCTGGACCGCGACGAGCTGGACGCCCGCCGCCGCGCGCGCTTCCACCAGCGCATCGAGGGCCAGGGGCCCATCCCCGGCGTGGAGGAGGCGCTGCGCGCGGCGCGGTCGCTGGGGCTGAAGATCGGCCTGGCTTCCAGCTCGCACCGCGCGTGGGTGGAGCCGCAGCTGCGCCGCCTGGGGCTGTGGCACTACTTCCGCTGCGTCCGCACCGCCGACGACGTGGAGCGGGTGAAGCCGGACCCCGAGCTGTACCGCAGCGTGCTGGCCTGCCTGGGCGTGGAGCCGTCGCGCGCGGTGGCGTTCGAGGACTCGCCCAACGGCGCGCTGGCCGCCCGCCGCGCGGGGATGTTCTGCGTGGTGGTGCCCAACCGCATGACCACCGCGCTGGAGTTCGGCGAGCACGACGTGCGGCTGGAATCGCTCATGCAGGCCGAGCTGGCGGACCTGCTGGCCCGCATCGCCGCGTCCGCGCGGAAGACGGAAGGCGCGACGGGCGCCCCATCTCCATCTCCCGAAACCGCCGTTCCCGGCCAACCGGAGGACCCCACGTGACCCCGCGCTTCCGCACCCCCGCGCTCGCGCTCGCCGCCTGCGTGCTTTCCGCCACCGCCGCCGCGGCGCAGCAGCAGCGCGCGGCCGCCGCATCGCCCGGCGCCGCGCCGGGGGGCGAGGACCCGCGCCTGCGCGAGATCGCCGCCGCCACGCAGCCCGCGCGCATGGAGGCCGACATCCGCCGGCTGGTGGGCTTCGGCACGCGCCACACGCTCAGCGACACGGTCAGCCGCACGCGCGGGATCGGCGCGGCGCGGCGCTGGCTGTTCGACGAGTTCACCCGCATCTCGCAGGCGTGCGGCGGGTGCCTGGAGGTGCGCTACGTGGACGACATCGTCCCCGGCAGCACCGAGCGCGGCTCGCGCATCCCCCGCGACACGCGCGTGGTGAACGTGGTGGCCATCCAGCGCGGGCGCACCGACCCCAACCGCTTCGTCATCGTGCAGGGCCACTACGACTCGCGCGTGACGGACGTGATGGACAGCACCAGCGACGCCCCCGGCGCCAACGACGACGCGTCGGGCGTGGCCGTGGCGCTGGAGAGCGCGCGCGTGCTGTCGAGGTACCAGTTCGACGGCAGCATCGTCTACGCCGCGCTGGCGGGCGAGGAGCAGGGGCTGAACGGGAGCACGATCTTCGCGCGCTTCGCGCAGGCGCAGGGGTGGAAGATCGAGGGGGTGCTGAACAACGACATCGTGGGGAACTCGCGGGGGATGAACGGCGCGGTGGACAACACCCGCGCCCGCGTGTTCGGCCCCGGCATTCCCGTGAACGCCACCCAGGCGGAGCTGCGGCGATACCTGTACTCCGGCGGCGAGCTGGACACCCCGTCGCGCGAGCTGATGCGCTACGTGGACGGGGTGGCGCGCCAGTTCGTGGCCAACCTGGACGTGATGATGGTCTACCGGCTGGACCGCTTCGGGCGCGGCGGCGACCACACGCCGTTCTTCACCAGCGGCTACCCGTCGGTGCGGGTGACGGAGATGTACGAGGACTACACGCGCCAGCACCAGAACCTGCGCACCGAGAACGGCATCCGCTACGGCGACACGCCGGACATGGTGGACTATCCGTACGTGGCCCGCATGGCGGCGCTGAACGCCACCAGCCTGGCGTCGCTCGCTTGGGCGCCGCCCGCACCCGACAGCGTGACCATCGCCGGCGCGGTGACGCCGAACACGGTGCTGCGCTGGAAGGCGGTGGACGCGCCGGACCTGGCGGGCTACCGCATCTACTGGCGCGAGCCGGAGAGCGCCACCTGGCAGTTCTCGCGCTGGGCGGGCAACGCGACCGAGGCCACGCTCACCGGCATCGTCATCGACAACTACTTCTTCGCCGTGGCCGCGGTCGACCGCGAGGGCCACGAGAGCCGCGCCGTCTTCCCCGCCCCGGGGCGGTAGATGATGGCCGCTTCGTAGGAGCGTAAGCGCAGAGTATATAGGAAAGCTGGCATTGTGCTCCTGCACTCCGCGGTTTATGGTAAAAGCCGCTACACCGACTTCTAACGTCCATTTGCGCACTTTCAACATGGCCGAGATGGACGCAAATCTCCGGGTGCTCTCACGTCTTGATCTCGTTTCCATGCTTGAGCATGCGATGCGGGAGCCCGGCTTTGCGCGTACGCTCCGCGGGCCAGAGTCAGACGCCGACAGTACTGTCGTAAAGACATATATTGTTGAGGCTGCTATTCCCGACGGAGCAACCCAAACACAGGCGAACGATTTTGCGCTGAGTCTCTTCCAGACCCGGAAGCGGCAACTCTCTGTTGATGCAACTCTCTATGAAAGCGACGATGCGGAACTGTTTACCATTCAGGGGCATAGCGGGAAGCGTTCGCTGACAGCATACTTGGACGTTTCCAATCCACGCTTTTGGCTCTTGCACTCAATGAGCTCTAGCCAAGCTCTGGGGCCTTTCGTCAGCGCGATGTTTTCCGCTGGGACGGAGCTCGACCGCGCTTGGATGCCGTCACAACTCCTTGAGAAACTCTCATCGATTGGCCCGCTACGCGGATTGGGCTTGGCATACGACCGTCGCGTGCTGAGGGACGTCGACTTTGATACGCCCGAAGCCCCGATAGAAGTTCTTCGTATGCAGTTCTGGGGGAGTAGCGCGCGACAGGTGCTCGGTGCCTTGAGGGCACAGGACTCCCTCCCTAATGCAACTACTCTCTCAAAGATTCGGATTCGTGTAGACGGAGATGGCGGGGATCGAAGCAATCTTCAAGATGTAAAGTACGATGGGAAGATCACTGCCCGGGGCGGCTCATTCTCGACCCACTTGGGTCTGGTCAATCACATCGTAGATGTATATTCGACCGCTATAAGAAAGGTAGAGGCGCGGTATCCACTCAGGATGGTTCTGAATGAAGGCACACCGACACTCCAAGGCGAGCCCCTAAATTTCTTGTTCGCCAAACCGATTAAGCATCTTGATTTGTTCTGCAGCGGGCTTTTTTCTGCTCGTGAGCCATTCCGACTATGGGGTGTTCCAGTAGTTCGGAATAGTCGCTTTTATACTGTGGAAGCCATCGATTTACACGTGGGAAGCAACATGAGGTTCGAACTTACCCCGGAGTATATGCGGGTGTATTTGCCAACTGATGCTTGTGGAAATACTATAATTCGACTGTACACGAATCTCCAACATCATTACGACGCACTAATCAAGGCAGAGGATGGAGATGGAAGAAGCGTCTTCGAGTTTTAACAGGCTGCTTCTAAATGCGTGGATCGGAATGTCTCGCGGTGTCGTTGGATTACCGCGAGTGCTCCACGTATTTGGATATCGTGACGTTGCTATTGAGAAGACGATAACGTTTTTCACGGCTGATCAGCGTAAGATTACTATATGCCCAGAACTGATCCTGACTTCTTCTATAACTCACAACACTCTCATACTAGAAATAAAATCGGGAAAGAACACAGAAGCAGACCAATTGGCGCGGTACAGTGAGGTCACTACCGAAGTCCTTGGTCGGTCGGGTTTTCCTCTAAGCGCGCTCGAAACGTGTAGCATGGTGGTCAATGGAGATGAAAAATACACAACCTCTCTTCAGATCGGGATTGATCGAGGCCCATACAACTTTGCCCTGATCGTAAAGACACCCAAGGGTCTACGACTGGTGCATAACTCGTTACATGTCGAGGATTTGAACAATCACTTTACCACGGGTCTCTTTATCGATTGGGACACGGTTCCTAACAGCTTTATCCCGATCGATGCTGAGTCCGCGCTGTGGGAGGTGGCCGATATCGTACTACCGCACGTCCTTGCTCTAATGACGAAGCGCATTCCGGAAATTCAGCTCCGAGATCTCTGCGCCCGAACGTGTGAAGCATCGTGGTCTGTAATTGGCCCCAAAGGTCAAAACGATATACTCTTGAAGGTACGGAAGGTGTTATTGGCCGCTGCAACCTCCGAGTACAAACCTTTCTTGCAGATTCAACAAAACTGGAACACCGTCCAGATACACAATAACCCGCTGGAGTTCGGGGCTACATCACGATCGAAAATCTTTCAGCGGTTCACCTCTCTTCAGCGCCGGTTCGTAAACCGTTTACGGACGGGATCGGAATTCAAAGGCGAAGACCCGTTTACGATTCAAGAAGAGTTGCCATTGGACACGTGAATGCCGTGGAAACGAACTCCTCTCTCGGGGCGAAAGCCACGCTGCTCTACCTTTGTGTTCTCCGACAATTCTCTGGGCTCGTACAGAAAACACGCGAGCGGACACGGAGAAGGGTTCTTCCGTGTCCTCTCGTCCGGGAGAGATCTATCCGTCACGGGCGCGGCGCGCTCCAGGTGGCGGGGTCGTACGCCGTCTCGGGGATCTCCAGGTCGGTGCGCACGTCCGAGTACTCCTCCATCTGCACCGTGCGGCCGTTCATGCGGATGTCCACGCGCTCGGCCACCCATCCCCCGCCGTGCGGCTGGTAGTTCTCGAAGCGCACGTCCAGCGTCTGCCCGCCGGGGCCGGGCTCTACGGAGCGCACGTACAGCAGCCGCTCGGCGTCCACCCAGAACTCGTGCCTGCCGCCGGTGGTGTCCGTCGCCGTCACCACCCAGGCGGGGCGGCCCTCCCAGGTGTCGGTGCGCAGCGTGCCGGGGAGGAACTTCTCCTCGGTGAGGATGCGGATCGACGTGGCCGGGTCCTGCGCGTACACGTCGAAGCCCAGCACCATCAGCGCGTTGCGCTCGGCGCGCTTCATGGCCAGCTGGCCGTTGCGCACCACGTACAGGCTGTCGCGCGCGTAGATCACCCCGTTGTTCCCCGTCAGGTCGGTCTCGATGCGCAGCCGGCCCGGCATCTTCCCGTATTCCTTCCACGTCTGCACCACCGTCGAGTCGCCGCGGTGCTGCGTGGTCTTCTGCGTGAAGGCCAGGTTGCGGTACCAGTTGGGGTAGCGGTCGTGCATGGCGCGGATCAGCGACTCGGGGTCGCGGATCGGCGCGGCGGGGCGGGTGGCGGCCGGCGCGCAGGCGGCCAGGAGCAGCGCGGCGCAGAGGGCGGCGGATCGGCTCGGGATCATCGCGGTCGGCTGGGTGCGGATGGGTCAACCAGGAGTACGTCGGAAGACCGCAACGTATCGCCCCGCCGCGGCGCGGAACAAGCCCGGCCGGACAGAGTGGGAGATGCGGAGAGATGCGGCTCCGGCGCGGCCCGTGCATCCTCCGTCAGCCGACATCCCGACGCACGCACGACCTAGATGGAGACCGCCATGACCGGCCGAGCTTCCCTCCTCCTGCTCCTCGCAGCCGCGTCCGCCTGCACGCCGCCGCCGCCGCCCGCGCCCGCACCGGCGCCCGCGCCCGCGGAGCAGCGCCGCGAGCCGCGGCCGCCGCACCCCGTGCCCATCCCCGAGAATCCGCCGCGGCTGCAGGCGCCGATCCCGCCGACGGGGGCGGTGGGCGCCATCCACTGGTGGCGCAACTCGGCCGAGCGCACCGCCCTGTTCGTGCAGACCTACCGCTGGGCGGGCGAGCGGCTGCGCCAGCTGGCGGCCGGCGAGCGCCGCGGCACCTGGGCGGTGGTCATGGACGCCGACGAGACGGTGCTGGACAACTCCACCTACCAGTTCCGCCGCAACCCGCAGGGGCAGGGCTATTCCAGCGAGAGCTGGGCGGCGTGGGTGAACGAGGAGGCGGCGCCCGCCACCCCCGGCGCGGCGGAGTTCACGCGGCTGGTGCACGAGCTGGGCGGGCGCGTGGCCATCGTCACCAACCGCGACGACGACGTCTGCCCGCAGACGCGCGACAACCTGCGCAGGGTCGCCATCGCGTTCGACGTGGTGCTCTGCCGCGTGCAGGGGCAGAGCGACAAGAACCCGCGCTTCGGGCAGGTGCGCACGGGCACGGGCACCAGCCTGCCGCCGCTGAAAGTGCTGATGTGGGTGGGCGACAACATCCAGGACTTCCCCGGCCTGTCGCAGGCGGTGCTCACCCAGCCGCCCTCCGCGCTGGCCGAGTTCGGCCGCAGCTGGGTCCTTCTCCCCAACCCCATGTACGGCTCGTGGGAGAGCAGCCCGTTCCAGTGAGCGGAACGCCGTCGCATGAAAACGCAGACCGCCCCCGCCGGATCCGGCGGGGGCGGTCTGCGTTCGGTCGCTCAGTGCTCCGGCTTTGGCGGCGATGGGACGCGGAGGTCCGGCTCGTCGCTCGGCCCGGAGCTCAGCTCCCGCTGCGCGGTATCCGTCAGCAGCATCACCCAGTCCGGAACGGGGAGACGGTGCTTCAGGAAGATGGAACGATAGCTCTCCGCCACGTCACGCATCACTTCCCCGCGCATGCCCTTCGGCACGGTAACGAAGGTGTGCAGAGAGCTGAAGAGAATTTCCTCGGGCGGGGTCTGGTAGTCGTCGAGCTGTCTCTCTCGCTGTCCCATGTACCAATCCCTCAGCTTGGGCCAGTTTTTTTCGGGCGACCGATGCTTGTAGAAGTGGTCGGCCGCGCTCTTCGAGATGCCGATCTCCGCAGCCAGCGTGCGGATGGGCGTGCGCATCACATCGCGCCGGTAGACCACCCGGTCGTGCACGAGGCGGACGTAAGGCCCGGTGGGCGGGGAGCCCGGGCCCATCTGATCACGGGATTCGCGAGCGTCCCGTCCGCTTTGACCACCCGTATCATCTGTACACTGGGGAAGATAAACACACCCGGAGTAAACGGACAAGTGGGTGAAGTTGTCCTCACGCAGACCGCCCCCGCCGGATTCGGCGAGGGCGGTCTGCATTCGGTCGCTCAGTGGTCCGGCTTCCGCGGCAGAGGGATGCGAAGTTCGGGTTCGTCGCTGGGCCCGGAGATCTGCTCGCGCCGGGCCATCTCCGAGAGCATCCCGACCCACTCGGGTACCGGCAGTCCCATCGCCTGGTTCAGCGATCTGTAGTTCTCCGCCATCACCCGCATTGCCTCCGCGCGACGCTCGCGCGGGAAGGTGCTGAGCGTATGCAGGGCGCTCAGGAGGTGGTTCTCGGGCGGGGTCTGGTAATCGTCGAGCTGTCTCTCTCGCTGTCCCATGTACCAATCCCTCAGCTTGGGCCAGACTTTTCCAGGATACGTCCGGGATTTGTAGAATGCGTCGACCGCGCTCTTGGAGATCTTGATCTCCGCGGCCAGTGTGCGAATCGGCGTCCGCATCACCTCGCGCCGGTAGACCACCCGGTCGTGCACGCAGCGGACGTAGAACCCGGTGGGCGGGGAGCCCGGGCCCATCTGATCACGGGATTCGCGAGCGTCCCGTCCGCTTTGACCACCCGTATCATCTGTACACCGGGGAAGATAAACACACCCGGAGTAAACGGGCAAGTGGGGGAGATTGTTGCGCCCACATCGCCATGCCGTACGTTGTCCCATCGCTGATCGCATCCCGATCCCCCTCCGCTCCCGCACGACGATGCGCAGACGGCTGCTGCTGGTTCCGATCCTCCTTTCCGCGATCTCCACTGCCGCGGCGGCGCAGGGCGGGCCGCTCACGCGGGCGGAGCGGACGGACTTCCGCGAGACCAGCCGGTATGCGGACGTGCTGGCGTTCCTGGACACCGTGGGGCGCGCGTCGCCGCTCATCCACCTGACCACGTTCGGGTACTCGTGGGAGGGGCGGGCGCTCCCGCTGGCCGTCGCCGGCACGCCCGGGGACGCGTCGTCGGCCGCGGTGCGAGCGAGCGGGAAGACGGTCGTCTACCTGCAGGGCGACATCCACGCGGGCGAGGTGGAGGGAAAGGAGGCGCTGCTCGAGATCCTGCGCGACATCGCGGCCGGGCGGCACCGGGCGTGGACGGACTCGCTGGTGCTGCTGGTGGCCCCGATCTTCAACCCCGACGGCAACGAGCGCATCGCGCTGAACAACCGGCCGCAGCAGCACGGACCCGTCGCGGGGATGGGGACGCGGCCGAACGCGCAGGGGCTCAACATCAACCGCGACTTCAGCAAGCTGGAGACGCCCGAGGCGCGGTCGCAGGCGCTGCTGATGCAGGCGTACGACCCGCAGGTGCTGGTCGACCTGCACACCACCGACGGCACTCTCCACGCGTACCAGCTGACCTTCGCGCCGCCGCTGCATCCCAACACCGACCCGGCCATCGTCTCCATTCTTCGCGACGAATGGCTCCCGGCGGTCACCGCGTCGGCGAAGCGGAAGTACGGGTACGACTTCCACGACTACGGCAACGTGCCCGCGCCGGAGAGTCCGTGGGCGGCGGGGCCGGGCGCCGAGCGCGGGTGGTACACGTACGACTGGCGGCCGCGCTTCAGCAACCACTACTGGGGGCTGCGCAACCGCTTCGGCATCCTCAGCGAGACCTACTCGTACCTCACCTTCCGCGAGCGCGTGGAGGTGCAGAAGCGCTTCGTGGAAGAGGTGCTGGACTGGGCCGCGCAGAACGCCTCGCGGATCCGCCGCGTCACCGTGGAGGCGGACCGGCGCTCGGTGGTGGGAACGACGCTGGCGGTGACGGCGCGGCTCCGGCGCACGGGTCCGAACCCGATCCTGATGGGCGAGGTGAGCGAGGAGCGGAACCCCTACAGTGGCGAGGTGATGTGGCGCCGCCGCGACGTGGTGCGCCCCGAGCGGATGCCCGAGTTCACCGCCTACGACGCGGCGGAGACGGAGCGCGCCCCCGCCGCCTGGCTCGTTCCCGACACGCTGCGCGACGTGGCCGAGCGGCTGGCGGCGCACGGCATCCGCTTCGAGCGCGTCGCCTCCGTGACGGGAGCGGTGGAGGCGTTCCGCATCGATTCGGCGGCCACGGCGCGGAGCGAGAGCGAGGGGCACCGCGAGCGGCGGATCTTCGGCGCGTGGCGGGTGTCCGATGCACGTCCCGCCGGCGGATGGCTGCGCGTGCCGGCCGACCAGCCGCTGGGGCGCCTGGCGTTCACGCTGCTGGAGCCGCGCTCCGACGACGGGTTCGCCACCTGGGGGCTGCTGGACGCGTGGCTGAAGGACGCCGCCGTCTACCCCATCCTCCGCCAGCCGGCGCCGGCCGCGTCGCCCCCGAGGTGACGCGGCCGGGCGCGGTCGATTGACGGGCCCGGCGGGCGCGGGTACGTTCCGCAGAACCTTTGTCTCTCCTCACGAACCCGGGATTCGGGTGGCACCGGCTATCAGCGAAGAGCAACGCACCAGGCGCAACGGCCGCGGCAACCTGACCGCGCTGATGTTCGCCGCGTTCGTGGACATGATGGGGCTGCTGATGATCGTCCCTCAGCTCCCGTTCGTGGCCACGCGGCTGGGCGCCGGCGGCTTCGTGGTGGGCGCGCTGATCTCCTCGTTCTCGCTGGCGCAGCTGTTGAGCGCGCCGCTCTGGGGGCGCTTCTCGGACCGCTACGGCCGGCGCCCGGTGCTGCTGACCGCGCTCACGGCGTCGGTCGCCGCGTACCTGATCTTCGCGTGGGCCAGCCTGCCCAGCGGGCATGGGCACTCGGCCGGGTTCTACCTCCTCCTCCTCTTCCTTTCGCGCATCGTGCAGGGCGCGGGCGGGGGCACGGTGGGGGTGATCCAGGCGTACGTGGCCGACAGCACCGAGCCGCGCGACCGCGCCCGGGCGCTGGGGTGGCTCTCGGCGGCCACCAACCTGGGGGTGAGCATCGGGCCGGCGCTGGGGTCGCTGAGCCTGGCCTTCTACGGCGCGCGGGCGCCGGGGGTGCTGGCGGCCGTGCTCTGCGCGGCCAACATCGGCTTCGTGTGGATGTTCGTGCGCGAGTCGCACGTCCCGGCCATGCAGGAGTCGAAGGTGGCGGTGGTGAAGCCGGCCGCGGCCACGCTGAACGTGCTCACCCACCCGGGCGAGCCGGCGCCGCGGCTCATCTGGATCTACGCCATCGCGATGGGCGCCTTCTCCGGCTTCACCGCGGTGCTGGCGCTGTTCCTGGCGGTGCGCTTCGGCATCACCGACAAGACCATCGGCTACTTCTTCGCCTGGAACGGGGCCATCTCGGTGCTGGTGCGGGCGTTCCTGCTGGGGCCCGCGGTGGACCGCTTCGGCGAGGCGCGGCTGGCGCGCATCGGGCAGGCGCTGCTGGTGCTGGGGCTGGGGCTGATCCCGCTCACCGCCACCATCCGTACCGGGTGGCCGGTGGCGCTCCCCTTCGGCGTGTCGATGGAGCCGCGGATCGTGGTGTTCGCGCTGGTGATCGCCCTGCTGCCGCTGGGCACGGCGTTCACCTTCCCCTGCGTGACCGGGCTGCTGTCGCAGGTGATCGAGCCGCGCGAGCGGGGGGTGATGATGGGGGTGCAGCAGAGCTACGGCGGGGCGGCGCGCGTGCTGTTCCCGCTGCTGGCCGGATGGACCTTCCAGCACATGGGGACGGGGTATCCGTTCTGGACCAGCGCCGCGCTCGTCCTCGGCACCTTCTTCCTGAGCTTCGGCATCGGCCCGCGCCGCGAGGAGGACGAGCCCGCCGCCCCCGAGAAGAAGGAGGGCGTCGCCGTCGCCGCGACGTGAGCGGCATCTCCATCCACAGAAACGAAAGCGGGCCGCATCGAAACACGATGCGGCCCGCTTTTCTTAATCGCCGCGCGCATCCCGGGATGGTGAGAGGGAGGCGTCCTTCACCGCCGGAGCCGGCTTCCGAGCCGAACAGCCTCGCGCGGTTTGCGAGGCTTCCCGTGGTTGTTGCCGCGGCTTCAGCCGCCGGTGGCGAATGGCTGCAGGGCCGGGTTCCGACGGCTCCGCACATCCGCTCTCAGGCGGCCTCCGGTGCGCGCTCCTCGTCCTCGCCCGTGGGGCCGTCGGTGGCGGTGGCGTCGAGGTCCTGCTCCTGCGCGGCGACCTGCGGCTCGCGGTGGCGGAAGAAGCGGATGGCCTCCAGCCCCAGCGCGCAGAACGACGCCCACGCCAGCCCCATGATGAACCCGGCCGCCACGTCCGTGGGGTAGTGCACGCCCAGGTACATCCGCGACAGCCCGATCAGCACGATGATGAGCGCCGCCACGCCGATGGTGAAGCGCCGCAGGAACCGCGACGGGACCAGGCGCGCGATGAGGTACGCCAGCGTGGCATAGCACACCATCGACGTCATCGAGTGCCCAGACGGGAACGACGACAGCCCGGCGTACGGCACGCGCCACGGGAACAGGTGCGGCCGCTCGCGCTGGAAGAACAGCTTCATGATGGTGTTGATCAGTCCCGACCCCAGGATCGACACCCAGAGCAGCGCCGCCGACCAGCGGTGCCGGCTGGCCCACAGGTACACGCTGGACACCACCACCACCAGCCACACCACCGTCCCCGCGCCCAGCGCCGTCACGTCCAGCGCCAGCCCGGTGAGCGGCGGCGTGGCGTGCCGGTTCATCCACAGCAGCACCGCGCGATCGAAGGGGAGCGTGTCGCCCTCCATCACTTCGTCGGCCAGCGCGGCGAAGAGGGTGACGCAGACCAGGATGATGGCCAACCCCACGAACAGCAGCGCGCCCACGGCCGCGTGGAAGCCGCGCACGTGCTCGCCCACCCAGCGGAACAGGCGGAAGCGCGCGTCGGCCGCCGCCCCGCTCGCGCGGTGGGGGTCCTGCCGGCGGTCGCCGGGAACGGGATCGGATCGTGTGCTCATCGCCCGTCCGCGGCGCACAAAGCATACCCTCGGCGGAACTTGCGGCTCGCGGAGGCGTGCCGTTGCTTCCCGCTTCTCCTGCTGTCGGGGGAAAGGCACAGGGAGATGAAGGCCCCGGCGCGAAACCGCTCCGGGGATGCCGGAAAGCGATGAAGCCCCTCCTCCGACGAGTCGCGGAGAAGGGGCTTCGATCATGGGAGATGTGCCGGCTGACGTGCGTCTCGACAGGCCGACGTGCTGGACGGGCGATAGATCCTTCGGCCTGCCAAGCCTTTGCGTGGACGCAGGTTGCGGCGTGGCCGGCCTCAGGATGACGTCATCGGGCGTCGCGGCGGAGGGTGACGGAGGATGTTCGAGGTGACGGAGGATGCAGCATCAACCCGTTCTACTCGTCCTCCTCGATCTCCGTCATTCCCTCGCGGATGGGGAGGGTGAAGGAGAAGGTGCTGCCGCGGCCGGCCTCGCTCTCCACCCAGATCCGCCCGTCGTGCGCCTCCACGATCCCCTTGGCGATGGCGAGGCCGAGGCCGGCGCCCTGCCGGTTGGCGCTGCGCACCTTCCAGAAGCGGTCGAACACCCGGTCCAGGTGCTCGGCGGGGATGCCGGGGCCGGTGTCGCTCACGTCGAAGCGCACCTCGTCGCCACCCGCAGTCACGCGCAGCCCCACGCGCCCGCCCTGGGGGGTGAACTTCACCGCGTTGCCCAGGAGGTTGGCCAGCACCTGCATGATGCGCTCGCGATCGCCCTCCAGCTGCGGCAGCCCGGGCGCCACCTCGCTCTCCAGCCGCAGCCCCTTCTCCCCCGCCAACCCGGCGAACGACTCCAGCGCCTCGGCCGCCAGCCCGGCCGGATCCCACAGGTCCCACTCGATCGCGAGCTGGCCGGTCTCGATGCTGGCCACGTCCAGCAGGTCCTGCCGCAGCCGCTGCATCCGCCGCGCGAGGTCGCGGATGCTGGCGATGCGCTTGCGCAGGTCCTCGTTCGCCTCCTCCTCGGGAAGCGTGCGCAGGAGGACGGTGGTGTTGATGATGATGGCCGACAGCGAGTTGCCCAGGTCGTGGCTGACCACGTGCAGCACGTCCTCGCGGGCGCGGATGGCGGATTGCGCCGCGCCGTACAGGCGCGTGTTCTCCACTGCCAGCGCCGCGCGCGAGGCCAGCTCCCGCGCCACTTCCACCCGCCCCGGCTCGTAGTGGCGCGCCGCGGACGACATCACCAGCTCCAGCGCGCCCATCACCTGGTCGCGCACCACGAGCGGAATCGCGAGCACGGCGTGCATCCCCAGCTCGCGCAGGATGCGCGCGTGCTCCTCCCCGGCCGCGATCCGGGCGATCCACTCCTCGGGAGCGTCGGCCACCAGCACCGGCTCGCGCGTCTCCATCGCCCGGGCGACCGGGTGCGCCGGGGCCAAGTCCACCGGGAGCCCGGTGAGCTCCTGCATCAGCGGTTCGCGCTCCGGGTCGCGGTGGCAGGCGGCCACGCGGCGCGCCTGCCCGTCGTCCTCGCGCAGGACCACCACGCACCAGTCGCCCAGCAGCGGCACGGCCACGCGCGCCAGCGTCCGCAGCACCGTCTCGCGGTCCAGCGACTCGGAGAGCCGCGCCGCCGCGTCGGCCAGGAAGCGCATCCGCTCGCCCGCAGCCTCGGCCTCGGCGCGCGCCTCCTGCTCGCGCACCAGCGCGCGGGCCACCGCCTCCTCGGCCTGCTTGCGCTCGGTGACGTCGCGCAGCACCGCGGTCAGCAGCCGCGCGCCGGGCAGCTCCAGCCGCGAGATGCTGGCCTCGGCGGGGAACTCCGACCCGTCCTTGCGCAGCCCGAAGATCTCCTGCCGCTCGCCCATCCGCTTGGCCGCCACCGGCCCCTGCGCGAAGTGGTGGAGATGCGCGTCGTGCCTGTCGCGGAAGCGCTCGGGAAGGAGGATGGAGAGCGGCCGGCCCATCACCTCGCCCGCCGTCCACCCGAAGATCTTCTCCGCGCCCTGGTTGAACAGGACGATGCGCAGCTCCTCGTCGACCGACACCACCGCGTCGGTGGCGATGGAGATGATGCCGGAGAACTTGGCCTCGGACAGGCGGATGGCCTCCTCGAAGCGCAGCCGCTCGGTCACGTCGCGCACCACGCGGCCGTAGCCGACCAGCCGCCCGCCCTCGTCGCGGAGCGCGGTGGTCACGATCTGCCCCCAGAAGCGCGAGCCGTCCTTGCGCACCCGCCACCCCTCGGCCTCGGAGCGCCCCTTCTGCTCGGCGCGCCGCAGCTCGCGCTCGGCGATCCCCAGCGCCACGTCGTCGGGGGTGTAGAAGCGGGAGAAGTGCGCGCCCAGCACCTCGGCCTCGTCGTAGCCGATCACCTCGCGCGCGCCGGGGCTCCAGCGGGTGATGCGGCCCGACGGGTCCAGGGCGAAGATGGCCTCGTCGCGCACGCTGTCCAGCAGCAGGCGCGAAAGCTCGTCCGTTCCGGGGGGGAGGACGCTGCTCATCGGGGTCGCGGGCGGCGATGGTTCGGGGTTTCGGGCGCGATCGAGCGGGGGAGTCGGGGACGAAGGTAAGCGCGGGCGGGGCGGGCGGGAAGTGGCGCAGCTGTCGAGCTTTGCCCTACACCGGAGTTGGGGCGTGCCCGACCTTTCCCGCACGGGGTCCGTGGCATCTTCCTCATCCGGAGCCGTGGCCGCGGGAGCGCCGCGGATTGGGGGAACGCGCAGCAGTCGAGGTGACCGATGACCGCGGTGGCGGAGCGCGGCCAGTGGCCGCAGATGCTGAAGGAGTTCTCCCGGCGCAACGCGGGCCGCGTGACGCGCCTGGAGGTGGACGACCCCGAGCTGGGGGCGCAGTGGGCCGAGATGGAGCTGCACTTCCGCGGCGCCGCCTTCGAGCCGCGCCACGGCCGGGTGGAGCTGATGCTGAGCGACGGCGGCCCGCTGGAGCACCTGACGCACAGCATCGAGGCGGTCACGCAGCTGGACGTGAGCCGCACCGCCGACGGGCGCGACGCGGTGCTGCGCCTGGCCTATCCCGGCGGGCAGACGCTGCTCCGGCTGGACGCAGCCGCAGCCGGCTGAAGAAACCGCCCGTCAGCGGTCCGACGAAAAGGGAGTGTCCCTCGCCGGGATGCTCCCTTTTCGCGAATGTGATCGTGTCTCCCGAGCTCGCATCCGGATCGAAGCGCGTGTCCCCGGGCGCCGCGGGGCCCTCACCCGAAAAATGGAGGGGAGAAGACAAACCGCCGTCTTCTCCCCTCCATTTTTCGACCTCTCCCAAAACCGCTGGGAGAGGTAACTGCAAATAAATTTTGGGGATCACACCGCCTCCGCCGTGCCCTCCTCCGCGCGGGCGGCGCGGACGTCGGGGCGGCCGCGCCGGCGCGCGAGGACGACCACGCTCACCAGCACCAGCGCGGCGCCCGCCAGGCTCAGCGCGTCCGGCCACTCGTCGAAGAACGCCATCCCCCACGTCGCGGCGAAGAGGATCTGCGCGTAGCCGATGGCCGTGGCGCGGCCGGCGGGCTCGCGCTGCAGGCCGCGGGTGAGGAACACCTGCCCGAGCAGCGCCATCACCCCCACGCCCACCATCAGCGCCCACTCCCGGCCGCGCGGCATCACCGCGCCCGCCAGCGCGCCGGGGAGCGAGGCGGGCACGGTGACCAGGGTGAAGTAGAAGACGATCATCAGCGGGTGCTCGGTGCGGCTCAGCTTGCGCACGCTCACGTACGCCGACGCCGAGAAGAGCGCCCCCGCCAGCGCCACGCCCACGGCGAACGGGTCCAGCCGCGCCGCGCCCACCCCGCCGAACAGCACCGTCGGCCGGGCGATGAGGAGCACGCCGAGCAGGCCCGCGCCGCTCAGCACCGCCTCGCCCGCGGTCAGCGCCTCGCCCAGCAGCCACCATCCCAGCCACGCGGTCCACACGGGGTTGGTGTACTGGATGACCGTGGCGTCGGCCAGCGGCAGGTGGATGATGCCGTAGAAGAAGCACGACAGCGCCAGGAACCCCACCCAGCCGCGCAGCACCAGCAGCCCCTTGCGGTGCCCCCAGTTTCCCACGCGGGCGCGGATCACCAGCACGTACGCCATCGCCAGCGAGATCACGGCGCGGACGAACACCACCTCCTGGCTGGGGATGCGCGTGCCGGCCAGCTTCACCATCAGGCTCATCACGCTGAAGCAGAACGCGCTCAGGACCATGTCACCGGCCCCGGAGCGCGCTTCCTCCATCCCGCTGGATCGTGCCGTCTCGTCCGCCACTTCGCCCGTTCCGCCGTGGATCCGCATCTCCCCCCATTCGCCTGATGTTCCCACCCCGGCGGCGGCGCGGCAAGAGGGAGATCGGCTTCTGCATCCACACTGCACCCGCCCGGACGTCATCCTGAGGCCGACCACACCGCAACTCGCATCGGCACAACACCTGGCAGGCCGAAGGATCTGTGGGTGCGGCAGCACGTGAGTGGGTCGGACGCACCGGTCCTTCTCCCGGAGTTCGCATCGGACCCGATCCGGCATGGAAAACGGTGCAGGCCGTCGAATCACGTGCTGCCGCGGCTATGGAT
The DNA here is from genome assembly GCF_035474595.1 of Longimicrobium sp. Classification (NCBI taxonomy): domain Bacteria; kingdom Pseudomonadati; phylum Gemmatimonadota; class Longimicrobiia; order Longimicrobiales; family Longimicrobiaceae; genus Longimicrobium; species Longimicrobium sp. The sequence continues at coordinate 202 of NZ_DATIND010000090.1, read as the reverse complement.
CCTTCGGCCTGCAAGCTACCGCGCAGACGCTGATTACGGTGTGGCCGGCCTGAATAGAAAGTTCCGCGCGCAGCCGGTCACCGGCGACTGAAGTCGCAGCAACAACTACGGGAAGCCTCGCAAACTGCGCGAGGCTGATCCGCTCACTCCGCGGCCCCGGTGCTCACGACCAATCTCCTTTCATCCTCCGTGGTCGCGCGTA
>NZ_DATIND010000089.1 GCF_035474595.1 Longimicrobium sp. | reverse complement strand
TCTTCTCTCCGCTCGTCGCCAGCCGCACCGCCTCCACCTTGAACTCGCGCGTGTACTGCCTTCGCTTCTCAGCCATGGACCACCTCCTCGCCCGAACCTACAGGCTTATTGAGGTGTCCACCACCGTGGGGCAATCCCAGGCACGATCTCTTTGTTTTTCTTGCGCATAATCCTTTTGCGGGGGTGAGGGGACCAACTGCGACCGGGTGATGGAGAATCCTAGAGGTGGATCCAGGTACCGCATTCCCGGCTGCCAACACTATTCAGATGGCCTGAACAGATCCGTTTCCAACCTGATATGAGGTATGCGAGATGTTGCCGGGGCGGTTCATCAACAAGTCCGCACGCGGACAACAGAGTGTGCCCCCTCGTGGTGGTGGGCATGATTACGCCTACTGCGAACAAGTTGCTGTTGGAGATTCGAACGACGATCGAGGAAGGGCGGCTATTCCATCTCGCGCGCATAATGCCCGATGCCAGCAAGGACATCATCAGCATAAGCAGGCATATCACCGATCATCAATTCGGATCCGCGGGGAATAGCGTGCTCGAGATTATCGACGGCGCGCAACAACGATTTAACTCGAGCACTCATGCGCCCGCTGCTGACCCGGCGCTGCCGAACTCGCCGCTGCCGATGGACATGATCAGCAAAATGATCACGGCCCGCTTGGGTCGGGGCCGCCCACCCTCCAGCAATCTCGATCAGGGCGCGATTCTGCAACGCTCGGCCTGAGCGGCCGTCGAGATGATCAACAGGTACTGCGCCATCCCGCCTTAGAAAATAGCGAAGACATTCTTCCTGACGTTCAGACAGGCGCGGGACCGCGGCGGGAGCAGGTCGAGAGCTCGTGCTAGACTCCGGCCTCTGCATCGCCACCTCTCGCCCTGCTCTTGTCGGGCGCACCACGCCAGACTGCTCGAGAGCCAGGTGTCGCGCCAGTAGAGGACTCAAATTGCGGCCGTCTATCTCCGCCAAGGCCATGGAGCCGCATTGGCACAGCGTGACTAGGAGATCGTGCTGGTGTGGTTGGAGTCCAGTCATACTGGACGTTGGACTTGTCTCAACCGCGGTGCAAGTTAGGTCGGATCTGATGCCGTTTCTACCAAACGATGTCGATGATGGATGGTGTCGTACGTCGAGCCTTCTATCGGTTCTCGTTCTTAATCGGAAAGCAGTAGCGGGGCAGGCATTTTTCCTTTGCGGGACGTGGTGAACCAATGCTCCCAGCGAGCGCTCAAGACAGCTTCAGCACCCGCCGCCGCCGCCGCGGTAGACGATTCCCCATTCGGTGCCGTTTCGTTTGAAGATCACGTAGTACATCCCTTCATATTGCTCCTTTGTCACGATAATCTCGTCTGCGCCGTCACCATCTATGTCGATGTGATCTACAAATCGCTCCGTCTCGTGACTTCGGTTTCCGTCGGCAGGAAATTCAGAACGGTGATAGCTCACCAGAGCCGGACGGACAGCCCCTGCGCCCGCTTTCACAATCAAGAAGAGGTTGTGCTGGACCCCCCCACTGTGGACCGCAACGCTTCCCACGAGTTCGAGCGAGCCATCGCGATCGAGGTCGACAACCTGGACGTCATCGCCCGCATCCGTGACAACCGTCAGGGAACGTAGGATAGTCGGCGGCGCGCCGCGTGCCTGCAGGACGTCACGAGCGGCACGCAGGAACGAGGTCCTTTCCGAAATCGTGGCGATGCGACGGGCGCTACGACCTTCTGGAAAAGCTCGTGCTCCCCTCACACCAATAAAGCTCCGGGCGTGCGGCGGCACGGAGAACCTGCCGCGCGCAGTTACGCCGTACCCCCCGAAACAGCCGTCAAACAGATCTTTCCCCTCGTAGTCGACCGGGTTCAGGACGGCGGCCCCGATGCGGACCCCCCCTTGAACCACTGCCACGCTCTCGCGCGAAGGGAAATAGGTCTGCAGCAAGCGGCGGGAGGCCTCCCTTGAATCGCCGGATTGGTAATTGAAACCGCCCTTGGGGATGAACCCGTCTAACGGCGAGATAAAATTTCCCCTTTCGAAGACAACAAAGGGGTTCACCCACAGTTCGTCGCCGCTGACATTCGACGGGTTCAGGATGAACAGTACAGTTCGCCCCGTGGAGCGTTCGCTGACGACAGCGCCCGACCCGCGGTCGGGCTCGTCCACTGAGTGGGCGAGCCGCGCTAGCGTGGCTGAGAGGTCCCATACCCGCACAGTCCCGTCCTTACTGGAAGCGGCTAACCTCCGGCCATCCGGCGAGAAGGAAACCGAGAGTATCCAGTCCTGTGCAATGGGCAGTTCGGTTTCCAACAGTCCGCTTTCCGTGCTCCAGATGAGCGTGCGGTTGTCGAGGCCGCCAGACGCGAGCAGCCGCCCGTCCGGGGAGAATGCCAAGGCCATCACTGCCTTCTGGTGCGCCTCCAAAAGGTGGAGGGTGTCACTCACTTGATTGTCCCACAGAATAATCTCGCGGTTGTCGCTGGCGGTCGCGAACTCCTTCCCGTCAGGTGAGTAAGAGGCCATGTAGACGGTTTCGTTTCTTCCGAAGCCGCGGTACTTATGCGGCGTTAGTTCCATCAGCGTCCGACCGCTGGCCACGTCGTGGAGGATCAGCGTCTTCCCTGCACGGAGGCTTGCGCGCAGGCTGGAGCTGGCGAGCACACGACCGTCGGGAGAGAACGCTACTGAAACCACCGGACCGGGGTGGCCGGTGAAGTTGTTCCGTTGCGTCCCGGTCGCAATGTCCCATATCCGCACGGTCTTATCCTGCCCGCCGCTCGCGAGCAACCGCCCATCCGGCGAAAAGGTGATGCGGTAGACCGCTCCTTGATGTCCGCGGAGGCGGCGGCTTTCGACCAGCGTTGCCGCGTCCCACAGCACGACTTCGCCGTCCTCGCCTCCGGTTGCGAGTATCCTGTTATCAGGAGAGAATGTGACAGAGTTTACCGCGCCCTGATTCGGCCGGATTGTCTTCAGCACCTGCCCGCCCGACGGGTCCAAGAGCACTAAACGGCCGTCTTCCAAGGCAGCAGCAATTCGTGCTCCGTCCCTGGAGTACGCCACCATGTTTACCGGGGCGGCAAGAGCGAACTGCTGCACCTGCTGGCCGACTACGCTCGAAGTCCAGAGCACGCCGAGGAACGGCGGCACAACCAACGCGCGCGAACACTTCATTAGATTAATCCAGGGTCTGTCGGGTTGGTGTGCGCCTCAGCCTCAGTGCTCAACGTACCAAGCGATTGCCATTCCGGAGTAGCGGTTCTGCCGCCGTTGAGATGATCGATTGATGGATAGTGCGACCTAACTTCTGCTTTCGCGCACAGTAAGAGCGGCAGACCGACGCGTCAATAAATTCGCGAGGGTAGGCGGCTACCCTTCATCGTGTCCCGCCAGCCTGCTGAAGCAACCAACGATGCAGCGTGGACGAGTGATCGCTCGTCCGGCGGCGTCGCCACGCCCTCAGTGACGGTGACGATCCAGTGGAGCGGGGCGGCGGAGCTGAACCGTACCCACACGCGCCGCAGCGGCCTCGGGCTATACCGGCGCAACCGAAGCTCGCTTGACAGGCGCGCGATGGCGGCCGCCGCCTCGCAATGGACGTCGCGCTCTTACCCCATCCACGCTCGTCCCACGCCGTCCAACGCTTCCTCGGAGCCGATTTGCACGAGCAGACGCTGCACCCGGGCCTACGTGCGCGGCGCCGCCGCAGCTCGTGCAGTCGTACGGAGCCTACGACGCTCCGCGGCCGGCGTGGCTCTCCACCATGGTGGTCGACGTCCGGAGGCCTGATGGATCCGAGTGAAGACGTCCGCGACAGCGGCGCAGTACCGAGGGGCCTGCAGGGCGGCCGATCGTTCTGCGATCCATCCTTCCCCGCTGCCGCTCACGGGTTCTTCCGGTGCCAGCGGGCACGCACAGATCTGGATCGGCACTGCGGGAAGGCCGCCGGAGGACAGTGGTGTCAGTGGCGGATAAGGAGCCGGAGCACCACGGCGGCTTACAAGATCATTGACGTCGCACGTTTTGTGGCTTTTCTTTCTCTGCCGCTTTGCCTTACTTTATCCGACTCTCCTCTCGACCCCTGCACTTGACGATGCGCCTCCTTGCAATGCGCGCGAGCATTTTGCTCATTGCGCTCTTCGCCGCCTGTTCACACGACCACGTTTCTGGCCCGCCGAGCGGGAGCGGACTGGCCACAATCACGATCTCACCAGACACGCCTGAAATCGTCCGCGGCCAAACGGCCGCGCTTACAGCAGTTCTCCGCGACGGCGCCGGGAAAACCGTCTCAGGTGTTCCCGTTAAGTGGTCGTCCTCGTCGGCGGCCATCGCACTAGTCGACGCCACTGGCCTCGTTCGCGGAATCACACCTGGACAGGCGAGGATCCAGGCAGCTGCAGAGGGAAAAACAGCCGAAACGGTCGTAACGGTCACCTATCCGGCTCGCGACTCCGCCGCCGTCGGCACTGACTCGACCGTAGTGAGTATCGGCCGCGGTTCCTCGATCGTCATTCCTGCTGGAACGCTGCCGTCGGGAACGAAGGTGCTGATGCAGGAGGAACCAACCAGCAACGACTCCGTTGCCGGAACGCCGCTCGGTCCTCGCCTGCGAATCGTCCTTACCTCTCCCCCAAGTTCTGCCACGCGCTCCCAGCGAGCCGGCACGGCGGACCTCGTGGACTTCCCTGTCGCGCTCCTCCACTACCGGACGAAGATCACGCAACCGATCTCGGAGATCCGCGACCAGGTTTCAGCCGTAATCTCTGACGCAGCAGACATCGGCAAAGGTATCGCTGCAACTGGGATCACTGTCGCGGAATCCGTAGGTGAGTTCGGCGATCACATTCTGGATGCGACGGTTGTGGTTCCACTGCAGAAAATCGCGGACCAGAATGTCGTTCAGTACGTCGTGACTTTCGGGATCGGTGAGAAACACTGCACCGACGACACATGGGCGTTCTATCGCGTCTCAGCGGATCCACCCTCGACGAACAAAATCCCGTTGGTGCTAGTGCACGGTTGGCAACCGGACATGGTCAACTGCAACCAGGCACGTCAGTTCTTCCCAGAGGCAAAAACCTGGCAGACAATACTCGCCGCCGTCCAAGCGAATCCCGCCCTCCGCGCCCGCTACGATGTCTATGTCTTCCGATATCCCACGTTTTATCCCGTGAAGCAGAGCGCGGCGCAGTTCGCCGTGCGGACTCAGGTGCTGGGCTCCCGTGCGCGGGTCGTCGTCGCGCATAGCATGGGAGGGCTGGTTGCAGCCAGGTACATGGTCGATGCCGATCCGGACTACATACCAGCTCTCCTCACCCTGGGAACTCCGTTTGGAGGCAGCGAGCTTGCGAAGCCGCTTTCACTCAGTACGGCCAGCCGTTCGGTTTTGTCTCCACTCGCATTGACAGCCCTCGTGCACCCGATCCTCGGAAGCGCCGGTCAGGGCGACTTGGTGCCCGAATCACAGTTCATCACGCAGCTCGACGCGGACGGTTCAAAGTTCAGCACCCGGTTGGACTCCTACGCGGGAGTGCTTTCTTCGGCAATCGCGCCGAAGCTCATGACAGCGGGACGTGACATACTCGCGGCAATCGGCCAATCGCCCTCTGACGGCGTCGTGTGGCGAAGCAGCACGACGGCTGCGGGCTCCCGGATCAGCCGGTCGTTCGATGGGGTCGATCACTTAAGTCTACCCAGTTCGCCGATCGTAACCGATACATTGCTCCACCGTCTTCAAGCGCTCGCCGCAGAGGTGCCCACCGCTCCGCGCACTCTGCTGGTCTACAGTGGAACCGGGCAGACGGGAAAGGCCGGAGCACCCCTCGGCCATGTGGTGGCTGTTCAGGTAATGGACTCGGCTGGCGTTCGGGTGCCCGGTGTCGCGGTTTCGTTCGCGCCCCATGCCGGAAACGGTACCGTATCACCAAGCGTGGCAATTACAAATTCGGTGGGTATCGCTGAAGCCATATGGACGCTCGGCCCCGGGATAGGAACCCAGCAGCTCGACGGCTTGGCAGCCGGACTAAACACGGTAACATTCTCGGCGACTGCGACGGCCGCAGACGCGCCCGCCATCGGCCTTTCGGATACGCTGGTCGCGTTCACTGCAGTCTCAGAGGGCGCCGGCCCCGCAGACAAGACCGTGCAGGTGACCAACGCCGGGGGAGGAACCCTGTCCGGCCTGACGCTCGGCGCGATCACCTACGACTCCGCCCCCACAGGCTGGCTCACCGCGACGCTGGCAGGGAGTGTGAGTCCGACGAACATCGTACTTTCTGTGACTCACGGCACTCTCGGGGCGGGGACCTACGGAGCGACGGTGCCGGTCCGTTCCACGGCCGCAGGCGTCTCCAACAGCCCCCAGGCGGTAAGAGTCCGGCTGACGGTCCTCCCCCAAGGCACCCCGGGCGTGCTCCGGCTCAACCTGACGGCTATTTCGGATTCCTTCTATGCAAACGTTGCCGTGTCAGGACCGAACGGCTTCAGCCAGTCAGAAATCGTTTCCCCCACTGGTCCGAAGCTGATCAACAATCTTGCGCCCGGAACGTACTCGACCTCGTGGTCCGATGCGGTCTGCGTCTACCAGGGGGGGTGCGGGCCCGTGTCCTTCGGGCCCGCCGTCAGGGAGCAAGCGGCAGTCGTAAACAGCGGGTTCACCACGAGCTTGAGCTCAATGTACCTGCCAATCACCGGCTACATGGTCCTGAAAGCCACGGGGTTGAACGATTCGGTATACGTGCGCGTTGACATCTCCGGACCTGCGGCTTACTCGAACACTATTGCGCTAGGTAATGGGGATTCGCTCCGACTTCCCAATCTGAAGCCAGGGACCTACACGATTGGATGGCACGACAGCACCTGCGCCTATCAGGGCGGCTGCGCCCGGACATTCCACCCTGCTTCACGAAACCAGCAGGTCGAACTCGTCGCCTCCACCGAGCCATTGTCCATCTCAATGGCGTACTCTCCGTAGGCACGGCCCTCCCCAGTGCGTGAGGTACCTTGGTGAGAAGCCGGTACGCATCGCCGAAACCGGAGGTGACCGATCGGCTCCGATGACCCGCAGAGCGTGGAGCATACGCAGCAGAGCGATTCGGTCTTGGTTGCGTAGGCTTGCGAGATGGCGCCAGCAAGCGGTCTCCGCGCAGGAGTGTGCACGAGCAGGCGCGTACGGATCGCATCGACATTTTGCGTTTGTGGCAGTTTTGCGCTGCGCCAACCCCGGGATTGTGGCAGGTTGCGCTGCGCAAACGTGGCAGAATTTGCTTCGGCCAACACCGGCGGCGGACGCTGGATGCGCGAAGGGCGCCGGGGAGATCTTCTCCCGGCGCCCTTCGCTGTTTCAGGGTATCTCGCCTGTTCCGGCGAAGACAAGTGCCGTGGCTGCCTCAACCCGCTCCCGATGCGGGCGCGGAGGATGTCTTCCAGACCCGGGCGGCGCCGACGGCATAGCAGAGGCCGAGAAAGATGCAGATCGCGGAGCTGACCACCATGAACGTCGTCTTCGCCTTCAGCTCGTTCGTGTACGGATCGTCGATGAATACGATGCCGGGAACGCCGAGGACCCCACGGGCGAGGTACACCGCGGCGATGAGCGTGAGGGCCAGGCGCAGGAAGGGGAGGCGGCGGACCACACCCGCGCCCGAAAACGCGTAGAGCGCCCACACGCCGAGGACGGCGGCGATGCAGGCGGTGACGATGGCCGGGTAGAGGGAGCCGCGAGCGGCAAGCCGCGCCATGCGTTCGCCTGCGCCGAAGAAGCGGTACCACTCCGGCCCTCCGAGGATGATCGCGATATGGAGCAGGGCCGCGACACCCGTGAGCGACCCTCCGGCAACGAGCAAGCGGCCACCCATCTGCACGAGGTTTCTCCTTGTTGCGCCGAACGTGAAGGCTCGCACGCGTGCGGGTCCAGGCAACCCAAGCTGCTCCAAGAGCTTGTCCGGCGCCAGCCCGCTGTTCGTCGGCCGCATTGTTCTTCAGCGAAGATGGTTAGCCGCGGGACAGGACCGGCGAGGCGGCGCTTCCGCCGATGGACGTCGCCCCAGAGTGGTGACGATTCCGATCACCTTTACCTGAATATCAACAACGGATACATTGCCGCACCTCCGGGTCGTGTCGAGACGCGGACTTGAGATAAGGTACCAGGTGTGGTACCATTCACATGCACGGATGCGGGTTCATGGCCGATTGCGAGAAGCTGCTCGAAGCAGCGCGGGCGAATCCCGCGGGTCTGCGCATTGCCGAGGCTTGCACGCTGGCCGAGTGCTTTGGCTGGACGTTCGCCCGCCAGGCAGGCAGTCACCGGTTGTACAAGCGGCAGGGCAATCCAAACCTGATGAACTTCCAGGAAGACCGGAACGGAAAGGCGAAGGCGTACCAGGTTCGGCAGCTGATCGCCGCGATCGAGGAACTGGGCACGGAAGGACAGGATGACGAAGTATAGCTACGCCGTGCGATGGAGCGACGAAGACGAGGCGTACATCGCGGTATGCCCTGATTTTCCGGGACTATCCGCGTTCGGCGATACGCCCGCAGATGCGGTGGCGGAGCTCGACGTTGCGGTCGAGTTGGCGATCGAGACGCATGAGGCGGAAGGATGGCCGCTTCCCATGCCCTCCATGGCTCAGGAGTACAGCGGCCAATTCCGGCTGCGCCTTCCTCGCTCGCTTCACGCGGAACTGGCCCAGCGCGCGGAGATCGAGGGCACCTCGCTGAACGCGCTGGCACTCTCGTACGTCGCTGCCGGGCTCGGCCGCGTCCAGGGTGAGGCCGGTGCCCGTTCGCCTGATTCGGCAGCCAGAGGGTCGAACGCGCCTGCTCGTCGTCGCCGCGCTGGCTGATATGAGATTACCGTCGAGAGCTCGAGATCGAGCGGCCGCCCCGGAATCCCGGGACGGCCGTTTTCTGTGACTCGATTCCGCTCGCGCGTTCAACGCCCTGATTCTCACACGGAGGGAACGGAGGAAAAGCGGAATGCGCCGATCTCCTCCGTTTCCTCCGTTCCTTCCGTGTGAGATTTTCTTTTATCTCCTCGAAGGCGCGCCGATGCGCTGGCGGGCGGCGCGGAGGGCGGCGTCGAGCGCGTCGGCGGGCGGCACCTCGAGGTCGGGCTTCACGCCTACGACTTCCCACTCGCGGCCGGTGCGCGCGTCGGCCACGCGGGTGTAGGAGACGGAGGCGACGAGCCCCGGGCCCACCGGCACCATGGCGTTGTTGCGCCCCGCGCCCGCCGTCTTCTCACCCACGATGGTGGCGCGGCCCAGGCTCTGGAGCACGAACGGCACGTCCTCGGCCGCGGAGGCCGAGCCGCGGTCCACCAGCACGTACACGGGGATGTCGGTGCGGCGCGGGCCGGGGACTTCGGCGAGCGTGTTACGTACCTCGGTGGTGCCCTCCATCCGGTTGGTGACGCGCAGCGACGGGAGGTTGGGTGCGGTGAAGTGGCTGATCACCGCGTTGGCCATCTGGCCGCTGCCGCCGGGCGCGCCGCGCAGGTCGATGATCATCGCGCGGATGGGGCCCATCGCGCGCAGCGCCTCGCCGAGCCGCGCGGGCGCGTTGGGCGAGCCGGAGAGGCCGGTGAGCTTCAGGTATCCCACGTCGCCCCCGATCACCCGTGACTCGGCGATGCCGTAGTTGCCCGCGCGCTCCGCCTCCTCGTCGGGGCGCATGCGGCCGGCGCGCACCCGCGCGGCGGGGACCAGGCCCAGGTGCCGGTCGCCGTTCAGCGCGCGCATGTCCTGGGTGACCGCGCGGGCGAAGTCCTCGGCGGTGGCGAGCGACGCGTAGGCTCCGTCGCGCTCGCGGCCGCGCAGGCGGTCGCCGATGGCGCGGCCGGTGTCGGCGGAGGGGTACATCGCCACCAGCGCGCCGGCGATGCTGTCGATCACCGCGCGCCGCGCCGCCGCATCCAGCGGCCCCGCCGCCGCGGGCGCCGCCGGAGACGCGGGGGCGGCGGATGGCGCGGCATCATCCCCATCTTCCGACACCTCCACCGACAGGTCGACGATGCGGTGCGGCGGCGCGGGCTCGACGCCCAGGTTCAGGTCGAAGCGCCCGCGCGGGCTGGCGAGGGTGACGCGGATGCCGCCGTCCGTCGCCCGCGCGGCCACGACGCGGCCGCTGCCGAAGTCGCCGCGCATGCGCCGGAAGAGCGCGAGGGTGCGGTCCCACGGGCGCGACTGGAAGCGCTCGCCCATCCGCTCGGCCACGAAGCGGCGGATCGCCGCGGTGTCGCCGCCGCGCATGGTTTCGAGCAGCGCGGCGGCGGCGCGGCCGGCGGGGGTGTCGGGGAGCGGGATGGACGGGCCGTCGGCCGCCGGCGGGGCCACGCCGGCCATCCGCCGCACCGCCTCGCGCAGCAGCTCGACATAATCGCCCTGCACCTCTCCATCCCCCTGGTTCATCAGCAGGACGGTGGTGTAGCCGGCCTCGGGGTAGAGGTCGAGGTTGGCGAAGACGCCCGGCTTGCCGCCGTTGTGGCCGACGATGCGCAGCGGGCGCGGGGTGACGCCGAAGCCGTAGCCGTAGGAGCGGCTCCCCAGCTCGGGCTTCGGCGTGGTGAGCGTCTGCACGTACTGCGCGGGGACGAGGCGGCCCGACAGCAGCGCCCGCGAGAAGCGCAGCAGGTCGCCCACCGTGGAGACGCCGCCGCCGGCCGGGCTGCCGCGGCGCTGGTCGTCGGCCGTGAAGGTGCCGCCGCCGTCGCGCGCGGGAGCGTACTCGCGCGCCCAGCCGGGCTCGGACGCGGCGGGCCAGCTGGACGCCGTCATCCCCGCGGGGGCGAAGACGTGGTCGCGGACGTAGTCGTAGTAGTCCTGCCCCGTCACCTTCTCGATGATCGCGCCCAGCAGCAGGAAGCCGGTGTTGCTGTAGCGCCACCCGGTGCCCGGCTCGAACGCGAGCGCGGTGTCCTGGCGGGCGACGTCGAGGATGGCCGCGACGGTGGCCGGGCGCTCGCGGAAGAAGCGCGGGTTGAAGTAGCTGCCGAGCCCCGAGGTGTGCGTCAGCAGGTGCTCGATGCGGATCTTCCGCGCCGCCGCGGGGGTGGGGAAGCCGGGGATGTACTTCGCCACCGGGTCCTGGAACGAGAGCTTCCCCTCCGCCACCAGCTGGGCGATGGCGACGGCGGTCATCATCTTGTTCATCGACCCCAGGTTGAAGCGCGTCTCAAGCGTGTTGGCGATGCGCCGCTCGCGGTCCGCCATCCCGTAGGCGCGCTGGAAGACGGGCTGCCCATCCTTCGCGATCAGCACCGCGCCGGAGAAGCGGCCCTCGGCGGTGGCGCGGGCGAGCGCCTCGTCCACCGCGCGCACGGCCTCCGCGGGCGGCACGGGGGCGACGGCCGCGACGGGCGTGGGCGACGGCTGCTGCGCGGCGGCGGGGATCGCCAGCGTCGCGGCCGCGGCGGCGTAGAGGAGGAGCGGGAGATGTCGGTTCATCGGATCGGCCAGGGCCCGGGTGATGGGGAATGTCTTACGAGCGTAAGATTCGGGTGCGTGATGGAGACTCGGGATTCGGTAATTCGCTGATTCTTAGATTACGGTGATTGGAAAAATGCGACTGAAGTCGCGGCTACAACGGCACGCAGTCCGCCTTCGCGGACATCTCCGGTGCGAGGAGCGGCATCGTCCGGAGAATCGGCGGTCGGCGCGGGGTTCTCGTGATCATCGGCGGGCGGCGAGCGAGGCGGTCATCCAGCGGCGGGCGGGCGCGTCGAAGGGCTGGGGCGCGCCGTTCTCGCGGTAGTCGTACAATGCCCGGCCGTCCGCGCCGCGGGTGACGGAGAGCTCGCGGCGGCGGCCGTCGCGGTTCTCGTCCAGGCGCAGGAAGCCGCCGGGGGCGATGCGCGCCACGTCCGTGCGGCCCGCGTTCAGCGCGACGCCCACCGCTTCGAGCCGCCGGATCGCGGGGCGGACGTCGCCCGGCGGCGGTGGTGCGACGCCGGGGGAGAAGGCGAGCGTCCCCGCCAGCGCGGCGGCCGCGAGCGCGCCGCGCAGGATCGCGGGGAGCGGCCGGGCGGGCGCGCGGGTGGCGTCCAGCACGCGGGACGCGCGGCGCACCAGCGGCGAGCCGCGGTCGCCGAAGCCCGCGGCGGCGACGCCGCGGGGGCGGAACGCGGCGGCCAGGACGCCCAGCGCCTCGACCAGCGGGCGGCGGCGGCCGGTGACGCGCACCGCGAAGCCGTCGCAGAGCAGCTCGGCGGATTCGGCCATCTGACTCCGCGCGACGCGGAGGAGCGGCTGGAACCAGAGCACGGCCGCGGCGATCTCCATCCCCACCTTCCAGAGCGGGTCGCGGCGCACGAGGTGGCCCAGCTCGTGGGCGATGACGCTCTCGCGCTGGGCCGAAGTGAGCGCCGCCAGCGCCGCCGCGGGAAGGCAGATCTCCGCCGACCCGATGGCCACCGGCGCCTCGAGCCCGTCCGCCGCGGTGAGGTAGATGGTGCGCTTCACCCGCGCCGCCGCGCGGAGCCGCCGCAGCGTGTCCGCGGCTTCCGCGTCGGCGATGGCGTGGCGGTCGCCCGCGGCGCGCCAGTAGCGGCGGCGGCCCGCCTCCAGCCGCGCGAGGCCGGCCAGCGCGCCCGCGAGCCACACCGCCAGCGCGATCTCCGGCGCCCACGGTGGCACCACGGGGCCGGGCGCGGGGAGTGGAGGGAGTGCCGTCCGGAGCGGTGCCTGCGCGTGCGCGCGGTCGACGAGCACGCGGCGCGTGATCTCGGCCGCCGGCGGCGCGACGCCGTGCTTCGTGGCGACGAAGATCGTCGCGGTCGCCAGCGAGCCGGCGAGCGCGGTCTTCCACAGCGCGTCGCGGGCGCCGGGCGAGCGGACCACGAGCGACGCGATCCACGCGGCGCCGAGGAGGAGGGTGCCGTGCAGGAGCCAGGTGGCGAGCCACGCGACCGCCCATCCCACCCAGTGGCCCAGCGCGAAGGTGACGACCGGCATCAGGGCTCCTCGCGTTCGGCGGACCAGCGCTCCAGCATCTCCTTCAATCGCTCCACGTCGCCCGGCCGCACCTCCTCGGTGCGGAGGGCGTGGCTCACCATCGCGGCCACGTCGCCGCGGAAGAGGCGGCCGAGCACGCTGCCCACGGTGGCGCGTTCCACCTGCTCGCGCGTGACCCGCGCGGCGTAGACGTACTCGCGGCCGTCCTCGCGGTGGCCGATGACGCCCTGCTGCTCCAGCCGGAAGAGCAGCGTGCCGATCGTCTTCCGCGCCAGGCCGGTGGAGGGCTCCAGCGCGTCGTGCACCCCGGCCACCGTGGCCTCGCCGCGCGTCCAGAGCACCTCCAGCACCTGGACCTGCAGCTCCGTCAGCCGATGCAGCTCTTTCACGATTGAGGATCTTCCGCTTACGGACGTAAGATTGGGAGGCGTGAGCGTGCTCTGGATGCGTCTCTCGATTCGTCTGATGCCGGGTAGGCAAGGAGCGTTGCCCGGATGCCGATGCGTCTACGGTAGCCATTGTGGAGTGGCCTTCACGGACACGGGAGAGCCGCGCACACACCTACGACGTCATCCTGAGGCCGGCCACGCCGCAACCCGTTGCCGCGCAGAGCGTTGCAGGCCGAAGGATCTGATAGCATAGCTTTTCGTTGACACGCGGCAAAAAAGAAAGAGCATGAGGCACCACACCCAATCGCCAGAAAGGGAGGTGCCCCATGCTCGTGCTGGAAACAAGTATCCAGCAGTTGCTGAAGG
>NZ_DATIND010000088.1 GCF_035474595.1 Longimicrobium sp. | reverse complement strand
AACCGCGCCCCGGAAGCAGGGAGATGCATCGCGCTCGTCGTCGGAGCCAAACCCCACCGCGCCAACGACTTGCAGGGAGGATGGAGATACGGCGCGACGGTTGCCCTTCTGGTCCCGCGCGGACGTTGAACCATCCCCTCGCGAACCCTCTCCTCCCGGAGTTCCTGAAATGAAGTACCGCCTCGCTTTCCTCGCCTTCTGCGCCGCCATGTCCATCGCCGCGGCCGCCGCTCCGCCGCCCCGGCCGGACCTGATCGTGGGGGCGGTGGTCGCCTCCAACGGCATCGTCACCATCCGCGTGCACAACCAGGGGAACGCGCCGGCCGCGGCCTGCAAGGTCAACCTCTCGCTCGGCACGCCGATCGGCACGGCCCACAGCTACGACCAGCCCGCCATCCCGGCCGGCCAGTGGAGGTCCGTGACCATCCACGTGAACAAGCCGCTGGCGGGCGTGCACTACACCGTCCGCGACGACGTCACGCACATCGTCACCGAGTCCAACGAGACCAACAACGCGCGCGCCGGCAACTTCTGACGGCCGCTGGACGAAGCAGCGCGGCGGGCCGCATCCGGTGCGGCCCGCCGCGCTTTTCGTGTGTCCGCGGGCGGGGAAGGCGATTGAAATCGCGGCAACAACGGCCCGAAGTCCGCCTTCGCGGACTCGCACTCCGGCGTCCACGCGGATTGGCCAGTCCCGGGCCTACAGCGCCTCGCCCTGGCATTCGGGGCACTGGATGGCGAGGAACCGCACCCAATCCACGATCTCCGCCGGGCCGGGGAGGTCGTGTCCGTCTCCGCCCCCGGCGACGTGGTGGACCTCGCCCCACTGGTCGGCGATCACGACGCCCGCGCCCGCGACGCCCGTGCGCGCCGCGAACCCGCCCTCCGCGTCGGCGGCGACCGGGAACGGGAGATCGGCGGCGAGCGAGACCGCGTCTTCCTGCGTCGCCGCGACGGCCACCACGTGCGCGTCCCACTCGCGCAGCTCCACGATCGTATCCGCGAGGCGGCGGAGCCAGGCGCGGCACTCGCCGCAACGGGGGTGGAGGGAGACGATGACGGGATTCTGCCGGCCCGGGGGATTGAGCCGCACCGGCCCGCCCGCCGCCGACGTCATCGCCAGCTCCGGAAGCCGGCCGCCAGGCGCGAGCCTCGTCGGTGAAGAAGGATCCATCTCCCACACTCCGTCAGGGATTCACGCCGCCGAGCGCGGCCTCGATCTGCCGCGCCGTCTCTCGCGCGCTGCGGCCCACGCCGATCATCGTCGCGCTGGCGAAGCCGGTCCAGTTGCCGTAGCCCACCAGCCACAGCATGGGCTCGGCGACGGAGCGCGCGCCGTCGGTGCGCACGCGGCCGCCGGGTTCGATCACGCCCAGCGGGCGCAGGTGCCCGAGCGCGGAGCGGAAGCCGGTGCACCACACCACCGCGTCGATGCGCTCCTCCGCGCCGTCCGGCCACACCACCCCCGTCGCCGTGAAGCGGGTGAACGGCGGCACCGCCACCAGCACGCCGCGCCCTCGCGCCTCGACAACGGGCGGCACCATCACGATGTCGCCCAGGTCGGCCTGCGGAGGCGGCTCGCGTCCCTCCTGCTTCGCCCGGTACAGCGCGGTCGCATGGTCGAACAGGTAGCGCCCGTCGACCTCGTCGGGCAGGAACGACGGGGGATGCAGCGCCACCCAGGTCGCGTCCGCCACCTGCGAAACCTCCGCCAGGATCTGCGCCCCCGAGTTGCCGCCGCCTACCACCAGCACGCGCTTCCCCGCGAACGGAGCGGGAGATTCGTAGTCCGCGGAATGGATCTGCATCCCCTCGAACGCCTCGCGGCCGGGGTAGATGGGGATGTGTGGCGCCGCCCACGTCCCCGTCGCGCTCACCACCGCCCGCGCGGTGAAGGCGCCCACGTCCGCGTCGATGCGAAATCCCCCGCCCTCCCGCCGCACGGTGTCCACCCGCACCGGGCGCAGGATGGGGAGCGCGTACCGCTGCTCGTACTGCGCCAGGTATTCGATGGCGTCGTCGCGCGACGGGTACGCGTCGCCGCCGGGAAACATCCAGCCGGGGAGCGAGCTGAAGCGCGCCGGCGAGAACAGCCGCAGCGAGCGCCACGTGTGCCGCCACGCGCCGCCCGGCTCGTCCTGCGCGTCCAGGATCGTCCAGCGCAGCGGCGACCGGCGCAGGTAGTATCCCATCGCCAGCCCCGCCTGCCCTCCCCCGATCACCACCACGTCGAAGTCCCGAACCGCCAATCTCCCTCCTGCTTTCGGTGATGCACCGGCGGGCCATTCCCGGTCGCCGTGAGCGCCCGCCGCCGCGGTTGAGACGCGCTCGCCCCGGCGGGCGAGGCATCGCCGTCCCAACAGGACTGCATCGCGGGAGGCCAGAAAGCGCGAAACGCGTGGTACTGCAACACGTTTGCACATCTCCCTCGCACCCGGCGCGCCGCTTGCCCCGGCGGCGGGCGCGAAGACGAATCCCGCCGCGCTTCCCGTCCCCATTTCTCCCGGAGACCCGCCAGCATGAAGTCCCGCCTCGCGTTCCTCGCCGCGCTCCCGCTCCTCGCCGCCGCCGCGCCCAACCGCCCGCCGCTTCCGGACCTGGTGCCGATGGCGCTGGTCGGCTCGGGACAGCAGGTCACCATCCGCATCGGCAATCGCGGGACGGCGCCCGCGCCCGCCGGCTTCGTCAGCGTCGTCGTCGGCGCGCCGATCAACATCGTGCACAACTACGCCGAGCCCGCGCTCGCCCCGGGCGAGATCAAGTCGGTGATCATTCCCGTGGGCAAGCCGCTGGCCGGGGTGACCATCACCGTGCGGGTGGACGGCACCGGCGCCATCCCCGAGTCCAACGAGCAGAACAACATCAAGCAGGCGACCGGAAACTGATTTCTGCCGCCCGCCGGCGTGACAACGAGCGCCACGGCGCGCATCATTACCGCTCCTTCTCTTCCGGACGGTGGATGATGAGCGACGTGGCGCTTCGGCCGCTGGACGGCGTGCGCGTGGTGACACTGGCGGTGAACCTGCCGGGCCCGCTGGCGTGCGCGCGCCTGCACGCCCTGGGCGCGGCGGTGACGAAGGTGGAGCCGCCCTCCGGCGATCCGCTCGCCGGCTTCGCCCCCGCGTGGTACCGCGAGCTGGCGGACGGCCAGCGGACCGTCACGCTCGACCTGAAGGAGCCGGACGCGCGCCAGGAGCTCGACACGCTGCTCGCGGACACGGACCTGCTCGTCACTGCGACGCGGCCGGCGGCGCTGGAGCGGCTGGGGCTGGGATGGGAGATGCTGCGCGCGCGCCACCCGCGGCTCTGCCACCTCGCCATCACCGGCTACGCGCCGCCGGACGACGATCGCCCCGGCCACGACCTGACCTACGCCGCCGCCGCGGGCCTCGTTACCCCGCCGGAGCTGCCGCGCACGCTGATGGCCGACCTCGCCGCCGCCGAGCGCGCGGTCGGCACCGCCCTCGCGCTCCTGCTCGCGCGCGGCCAGGACGGCGCCGGGCGGCAGGCCACGGTGGCGCTCGCGTCGGTCGCCGGGGAGCTCGCGGCGCCGCTGCGGCACGGCCTCACCACACCCGGCGGCGTGCTGGGCGGCGGCTTGCCGCTGTATGGCCTCTACCGCGCGAAGGACGGCTGGATCGCCATCGCCGCGCTGGAGCCGCGGTTCGTGCAGCGGCTGGCGGCCGAGCTGTACGTCGCCCTCGACCGCCCCTCGCTCGAGCCCGTCTTCGCGCGCCGCACCGCCGCCGAATGGGAGGCCTGGGCCCGCGCCCGCGACCTCCCCATCGCCGCCGTGGAAGTGGAAGCTGTCCCCTGAGAGGAAATCACTCCGCTCGGCCAAACAAGATGAACAGTCCTTCTTGCTCGAACCGCTCGATGGACCTCATATTGCAAAGCGACGCCCGGACCGATCACCGCCGCTGCGGTGTAGTGCTCCCGACGACCACCCGGGACCCGTGAGGCAGGCGCCGATGAAGCAGGGCTACCCTCTCCGTGAGATCAGCGCGTTCGACACGCGCACTCTGAATACTCTTCGCGACCGGCTTTCCGTCACCACGGCCGAGGAATTCCTGCATACGGCCAAGGCGTTTCCCGACGAAATGTCTCGGCTGCTGGCGATCGACCCCCGCGGCGTGACTGCTCTGTCCCGTGCTGTCGCAACGGTCCTAGGACATGAAGCGTCCGAAGCGATCCTCAACCCTCCGGCGGTCGATTACCCATTCCGCACCGGGCACGATGCCCCTGCAGGCACAGGAACAACGCTCTGAGCAGAACCGAATAGTCCGACTCACCACCGTTCCATTGACGGATTTGATTCTACATTGGTGTTTGCCTGTAACGCCCAATGCTATGTTCACGCTCCTGCATTTGTGATCAGTACAACCTGGCCCCGCACTTCTCCGCTCATCCGAACGCCCGCTGAAAGCCGGGACCCGGCGCCGCGGCATTGTCGTATTATGTGTTGACGCGACAGTACGATCCCGCTGTGCATCAGCTTTCCATTCAGCCGTGGAGGCTTCGTGATCGGTTCGCCCGCCGTCGCACCGTATCCTGTGCAGCTGTTCCCAAAG
The DNA here is from genome assembly GCF_035474595.1 of Longimicrobium sp. Lineage (NCBI taxonomy): Bacteria > Pseudomonadati > Gemmatimonadota > Longimicrobiia > Longimicrobiales > Longimicrobiaceae > Longimicrobium > Longimicrobium sp. The sequence continues at coordinate 10,266 of NZ_DATIND010000088.1, read as the reverse complement.
CCCAAAGGCCTGCTCACCCGGCTCAGCTCGGTTATCGATCTCGCCAGATCTCCGGACCTCCGCCGCGCTACCGGCGTGCCCGAGCTGTACAGCAAGCTTGCCGAGTCCCAGGCGGCTGGTGAGCTCTCGGCGAACGCCATCGGCAACCTGGCCGCCAACTCGATGACGACCGTAGAGGAGTTGCTGGGACTGGAGCACGTAGACCGTCGGCTCGGCACGTCCTTCATCGATGAGCTGCAGCTTCCGCGGTCGGCGATCCGGTCGCTCCGCGAGGCATTTTCGCAGACGGCGTTCGGCGGCGACGAGCTGACCGAGTGGAACCGGTTCGATCAGTATACCTACGCGCTCGGCTTTGACTTGCGCGATTCTCCCGAGCCACCGGTTGCCGGGGACGAGATGGACGCGTCGTCGACCGGCACACCGCCGGCCGACGGGCACGAACTCGGCGCGCCAGCGACCGCCACGCTTCCGCCCGAAGCCGTCATTTTGATCACGCCGTGCCTTTCGGGTGTACGCGACCAGCAAGACCGGGGTACGTGCACCGCCTTCGCATCGGTCGCATGCCTCGAGCACCATCTCTGCCGCACGGCCAAAGCCACGCTTCGGCTTTCGGAGCAGTTTCAGTACTGGAACATGGTGGAGCACACCGGGAAGCACAGCTTGGTCGCGAGCTTCCCCGCGCTGAAAGAGGACGGTGTGTGCAGCGCCGCGACTTGGCCGTACTGGGGAAAGGAGATCCCGGGCAACGACGGCCAGGGCCCGCCTCCTCCCTCGGCCAAAGCCGAAGCTGCGGCCTGGAAGTGCCAGGAAGTACTGCAGCTCCCCGCGCGCTCGGTGGAACGCATCAAACAGGCGCTCCGCGACGACCATCTAGTGTCCGTCGGGTTCCCCGTCTACCGCAGTTGGTACGAGCATCCGGTGGTTCGGAAGTACGGCAACATCACCCTGCCGTTTCCCGGCGAAGTGCCCGAGTCGGCAGGACACGCCGTCGCACTGGTGGGGTTCGCCGATGACGCTGAGTTCGCCGGTGGCGGGTATTTCATCGTGCGGAACAGCTGGGATCACGTCTGGGGCACCAACAGCGTGTTCGGTGTGGGCCACGGGACGCTCCCGTACGCGTACGTCGAACGCTTCAACTGGGATGCATGGTGCATTACCCGTTGAGCAGCCGGATTGCCGGCCCGCCCGCGGTCACCGCGGGTCGGTGATGGACGCCAGCACGCGCTGCACGAAGCCGTCGAGCTGGTCGTTCTCGATCCAGCGCACGACGACCACCAGGTCGTGCTCGGGGTCCACGTAGATGGCGTTGGTGCCGTTGCCCAGGTGCACGAACGCGGAGGCGGGCGCGCTGGCCAGCAGCTTCCGGTCGGTGTTCAGGAACCAGTTCATCACGCCGTACGTCGGCTGCGCCTGCGTGGGCGTCAGCGCGCGGCGCACCCACTCGTCCGACAGGATCTGGCGGTCGCCCCAGCGGCCGCGGCGCAGCGTCAGCAGGCCGAACCTGGCCATGTCGCGCGCGCTGATGAACATTCCCCCGCCCCAGTGCCCGCCGCCGCTCACCGACTGCACCGCCTCGCCATCCATCACCACCCAGCTGTTGTCGTAGCCCGTCCACCGCCAGGTGCTGCTGGCGCCGATGGGCTCCATCACCATCTCCCGCAGCACCTGCGGCAGCGGGCGGCGCCAGACCTGGAGCGCCGCCAGCGCCAGCGCGTTCACCCGCACGTCGTTGTACTCGTACGCCGTCCCCGGCTCCCTGCGCGCCCGCGTGGCCCAGGTGGACGGCTCGCCGCTCGGCCGGTCGGCCCACTCCGGCTTCCCCCAGAGCGTCCCCTCCCAGTCGCTCACCTGGCGCAGCATGTGGTCCCACGTCAACCGCCGGTTGTGCGGCGTCTCGAACGGCTCCAGCACGTCGCCCCCCGCCAGCCGCCCGGTAACCGGCCGCGCCGCCGCACCCGCGGGATCGTACGGGATGACGGGCGCCATGTACGCGGCGACGGGGTCGTCGAGCGAGCGGATCATCCGCCGGTCGTATGCCAAGCCGACGACGGTGGAGAGAAAGCTCTTGGTGACGCTGAACGTCATGTCCACGCGCCGCGGATCGCCCCACTCCGCCACGATGTAGCCGTGGCGCAGAACGATGCCGGTCGGCTCGCCGCGCGGCTTGAACGGGCCCACGGGGTCGCCGAACGGCTCGCGCCCGAAGGTCTGGAAGTGCGCCTGCACCAGGTCGCGCGGGAGCTTCGACTCGTGCTCGCGGTGGAAGGCGACGGCCGCCTGCAGCCGGGCCGAGTCCATTCCCACCTGCGCGGGCGGGCGGCGCTGCCAGTCCTCGCCCGCGCCCGGAACATAGGCGCCACCGCGCGTGCGCTGCGCGGCGGAGGGCGTGGCGGCGGCCAGCAGGATGAGCGCGGCGGCGGCGCGGCGGACCGCGGGTGCTCGCATCGGTGTCTCCGGTCTCGAAAGAACGTTCGGGGTGATGGACGATCGGTAGATTAGCGAACGGGCGCGTGGGGGAACATCCCGCGCCGGATCACCGCTCCATGCTGGATCTGGGGATTGATCGTGCAACCCGCAGCGCACGTGCGGCCTTGCTGATAGATCCTTCGGCCTGCAACCGCTCGTGCCGGGGCGACGATCGTGTGGCCGGCCTGAATAGAAAGTCCCCGGCGCGGCCGGTCACCGGCGACTGAAGTCGCAGCAACAACTACGGGAAGCCTCGCAAACTGCGCGAGGCTGATCCGCTCATTCTGTGGCATTAGCGCTCACAACCAATCTCCTTTTATCCTCCGTGGTCGCGCGCAGCGCGGTGTTCGACTCAGGATGACGTCTCAGGATGACGTCTCTCCGGGCCGTTGCAATGCACGATTGATCGGCAGACGCGGACGCGCGAAAGGCGGGAGAGGCCGTGGCCGCTCCCGCCTTTCGCCCTCACCGTCCGACCGCTTTCAGCCGCCCGACACCAGGATGAGCCCGCCCTTGGCGCAGTGCATCTGCCAACCCTCCGGTCGCGTGTCTCCCCATCCACCCGCGGAAACGCCTGTGCACGATGCGGTCCCGTTCATCCGCCGTCCAGCAGAACCATTGACAAAGATTGTACAGCCGGGGATCTTTCCCGCATGTCCAGCAAGGAGAACGGCCGCGAGCCGCGGCACCCCATCCGGGTGGTGAGCGAGCGCACGGGGCTCAGCCCCGACGTGCTGCGCGCGTGGGAGAAGCGCTACGGCGCCGTGGCCCCGCCACGCCGCGAGGGCGCCGGACAGCGCCTGTACTCCGACGCCGACGTGGAGCGGCTGCGGCTGCTGCGCCGCGCCACCGCGGCGGGGCGCAGCATCGGGCACGTGGCGGCGCTGAGCGACAGGGAGCTGGAGCAGCTGGTGCGCGAGGACGAGGCGCAGCGCGCCGTGCCCTCCGCCGCCGCGCCGCAGCAGGGCGGCGGGGCGGCGGCGGCGCACGTGCGCATCGCCATGGCGGCGGCGCGGGAGATGGACGGGCCCGCGCTGGAGGCCGCCCTCCGCCGCGCGCTGGTGCTGGGGGGCGCGGAGACGTTCATCGACGACGTGGCGCCGCCCTTCCTGCGCGCCGTGGGCGACGCGTGGGAGGACGGCTCGCTCACCGTGGCGCACGAGCACCTGGCCAGCGCCGTGATGCGCCGCGTGCTGGGGATCGTGGCCGAGGCGGGGCCGGCGGCGGGCGCGGCGCCGGTCGTCGTCGTCGCGACGCCCGCGGGGCAGGTGCACGAGCTGGGCGCCATGCTCGCCGCCGCGTCGGCGATGTCGGCGGGGTGGCGGGTGGTGTACCTGGGCGCCGACCTCCCCGCGGACGAGGTGGCGCGCGCGGCGCGGGAGACGGGCGCCGAGGCGGTCGCGCTCAGCATCGTCCTGGGCGACGGCAGGGCGGCCGCGGACGAGGTGCGCGCCCTCCGCCGCGCGCTCCCGCCGCACGTGCCGGTGATCGCAGGCGGTGCGGGCGCGCGCGCCGTGGCCTCGTCGATCGGCGAGGCGGGCCTCCGCGTCCTCCCCGACTTCGCCGAGTTCCGCCGCGTGCTCACTGCCATGGCCGTGCGCGGGAACAACCGCGCGAAGTAAGGGCGGAAGTGCGGAAGTGCGGAAGTGCGGAAGTGCGGAAGTGCGGGGAGCGAACGAGCTTCGGAGCGGCAGGGATGGCAATCCCGCTACCTCTCCCGGTACGGGAGAGGTGGACGGCCTCGGCCGGCCGGAGAGGGCGCGGGGACGCGGGGACGCGACGATCGTGTGATTACGAGGTGCCGCCGCGGGATCGAACCCGCAGGGAGGGACGATGGAGAGGGAGACGATCAGCCGCGACGAGCTGCACCGGAGGTTCACCGAGGCGCTGGCGGCCGAGGCGCCGGACGGCGGGTTCGCGTTCGACCTCGACCGCTGCGTTCCCGGCGCGGACGGCTGCAACTGGTATCCGCTGGCGCAGCTGGGCGACTGGCGCGGCGACGTGGACCGCAATCTGGCCGCCTTCCGCCGCGTCCGCGCCCGCCTCGCCGAGTCGTTCAACCTCCCCGCGCACGATCCCGCCGATTCCGCTCTCACCGGGACCGGCACAGCGTGACGGACTGGTCGATCCCACGAACGAAGCGCGGGCGAGGCAGCGTGCCTCGCCCGCGCGTTTTCGCGGCGTCATCGCGATCCTTCGATCACCCGCTACGTCTGCGGGCTCGGGGCGAGGGCGGGTTCCGGCGCGGTCCAGCCAGAGAGATCCAGCCACGCCACGGCCTCGGCCCACTCCTTGAAGACCTCCAAGCGGTCCGGGCTGTCCCCCCGCAGCTTCTTGTACATCCGTCCCATCGCGTAGGCCACGTCCGACGGCGCCACCATCGCCCGCCGCGAGCCCGTCCCGAACACCGTGCCGGCCGCCGTCGCGCAGAGCCCCTCGAGGGTCACCGCGACCTCCGACAGCCCGGTGGCGTCCACCACCTGGCAGTAGTCCGGACGGAAAAGTCTGTCGCTCCGCATCCGCGCCTGCACGGCCAGCAGGTCGGAATCCGTCAACCGCCCGGCGAGCGTCATGTGCACGAGCCGATGCTCGCGCACGATGCTGTAGTCAGCTCCCATGGGGAGGTACCCGGAAGTGTAGGGCAGGCTTGGGTGGTGGGTGCGAACCTGCACAATCTACGGCCTTGCGCGACGAACGGCAAAGCCGGCGGGGCCCGGCCCGCTCCGATGCGGACGCAATCCTGCGGATCGAGAGAACGGGCTAGATTTCGGCATCCGAATATCCGGCCGACCGCCCCGCCGCGCGCAGCGCTTCCAGGTGCTCGGTGTCGTAGCTGTTCCACCCCGTGGGGATCGGCGCCACGCACACCGACTCGCCGCAGTCGCTCGTGTACGAAAGCCATCCCGCGGCCATGCGCCGGTCCCGCACGCGCCCCGCCGCCTCGGGCGAAACCGCCTCGACCGTCCACCACCGACCATCGTGACCCCGGTAGCGCCGCTGCATCGATGAGCTCCTCCATTCTGGAATGCAGGACGCCCGTGAGGCAGGATGCGTTCCCGCGTAAGTGCTTGAAACCGAACGATATTCGATTGGCCGAACTGGAACCGGAATTGCGATTTCTCCGCCTGCTGCATGTCCCGCAACGGAGCTCGGAACGTGGCGCTGAGGGAATACAGGGACGACGAGGGGGTGACGTGGCGCGTCTGGGCCGTCATCCCTTCGTCCGTATCGCGAAGCGAGATCGCGGTCGCCGGCGATTTCCAGACCGGGTGGCTGTGCTTCGACTGCGGCTCGGAGAAGCGGCGCCTGAAGCCCGTTCCCTCGTCGTGGGACGAGCGCTCCGACCAGGAGCTGGACGCGCTCCGCCGCGCGGCCGACGTGGTGAGGAAGGGCTAGTGCGAGGTTCGGCGAGACGACGGGGCGCTCCGGTGATCGGAGCGCCCCGTCCCGTTCCCGCCACCCACCGCACATCCCCGCGAATGACGGCCCTCCGGCACCGATTCCGGGGCCGCCAGAGCCGTCGCTCGCGGAGATGCAGCGAACTCGCCTCCGCCAGGCATCCGGCGCGACGACGTGAGGCTTGCTTCGCGAGCTCCCCGCCCGCTTATTGACCCGTCCTCCTCCGCCCGGAGGAGAGAATGTTTCCCGCCGGACACACAAGGGGAGGATCAATGCGCAAGCTCGAGCTGGACATCGACGAGATCCGCGTGGAGTCGTTCCGCACCACCGCCGCGGGCGAGTACGCCGGCACCGTGTTGGCGCACAGCGACGCCTCGAATCAGGCGACGTGCGACACCTGCCAGGGCCCCAACTGCGGGCCGCCGCCGTCCAACAACTGTGCCTGATCGTCCGCGCAGAGCGGCCGAGCGCTCCGACCGCGAGCCCGGCGTGCTCCGGCGCACGGCCGACGTGTGAGGAAGGGGGATAGGGAAGAAGGTCCGCTGGCGCTCCTGCACGGCTCCGGCGAATCGGCGGGGCGCTCCGGTCATCCGGAGCGCCCCGTTCCGCTTCCTCCATCCGCCGCGCAGGGTCACCGGGTCACATCGCCTCGGCGCGAACGAAGGCGAGGTTCGCGTTCAGGACGTAGAGCGGCGTGAAGCCCATCCACAGGCTCCCGCTGGCGGCCACATGGCGGTAGGCGACGAAGAAGTAGCCGCCGACCTGGTACGCCGTCCACCGCCACTCCGCCTGCGCCCCCGATGCGCCCGCCTGCGCGGCGATGCGCGAGCAGACGACCTCGTCGGCGGTGCCGGCCAGCAGGCGGATCTGGCCGGAGCTGACCGCCGCCGTGTAGCCGAGCGACTCGCGCGCGGCGCGGAAGGCGTCGCGGGTGAAGAAGCGCTCCACCAGCGCGCGGCTCCCCGTGTCGTCGGGCGGGCAGCTGGACTGCGCGCCCGCGCGGCCGGCCGCCGCCACCATCAACGCCGCCACGAATGCTGTTCTGAGCATGAAGCGTCCTCCTTTCAGTAGCCGCAGCGCTTGACGGGCAGGGACTCGGCCGGGTTTCCGTTGTACGCCACGATGTGGTCCTTGTCGATCATGATCCCCATCAGCGAGGGGTACCGCGAGCGCAGCGCGAGCATGGTGGCGTCGTCGGCCAGGCTCGTGTCGCCGCTGTAGTTCAGGACCGCCGACGTCCCGTTCCACAGCGGCTGGCGCGGGCAGTTGGTGAGCCGCTCGCCGGCCGAGTACGGGTGCGAGTGCAGCATCCCCACGGTGTTGGGCGGGCTGCTGAACTGCGCCGGGACCGTGATCTGGCAGGGGTCGGACGGCCAGTCCGCCGGGAACGGGGTCACGTCGAAGGTGCCGTCCGCGAGCCGCACCAGCCACCCGCCCTGCTCCCGCCGCCGCGACATCGCCGAGTCGGGGTTGGACCGGGCGAACAGCTCCCTCATCCTCCGCTGCACCTTCGGGTCGTCGAGCATGGCATAGCCGGTGTGGCACGGCTGCGCGGTGTCGGGCGGGGGGTTGGTCCCGCCGGAGCCGCCGCTCGAGGGCGCGGCCGGATCGCTGCTGGGCGTGGGCGCCACCCCGGCCGAGCCGCCGTCCACCGGCTTCGGCTTGCAGTTGGGATACTCGCCCCCGTACTGGCAGGTGGTCACGTCCAGCTCCGACAGCGTCACCTCGGTGGCGGCCGAGGGTCCGCCCGGGCGCACCACGGGGTTCGTTACCGCGTCCGAACACGCCGCCAGCCCCAGCGCCGCCGCGAAGCCCGCCATCCGGAACAGCCGTGTTGCGCCGCGTCCGTCATGATGTACCGCAAGATGGCTCATAATGTATCCTCATGCAGGCAAGGAGTTCCAGAGCGCGACGCATTCAGCCGCACCCGGCAGTGCCCATCACCCATCCATTCTGCGCGCCAGATCCTCCCTTCTCCGTGCGATTCGCGGGTTATCGGGGGATGAAGGAAGGCGAACTCACCCGTACATCGTCACCACTATCCAGAAAAAAAAGCGGGTCCCGCGCGAGATAGTGGCAATAGTAGACGTAAGAGGATGGGTGTGTCAACCGTTGTCGCCAGAAGTGCGCTACGATTCCGAATCCACGTTCCGGAAGGATGATCGGGAAGAGGTGTGTGGCGTGATAAATACGTTGGGATGCGTAGCTGCCGTGGCCTGAACGGCGCGGTAGTCGATCAGATTTTCAGGACGTGCCCTGCGAGGGCGAGGAGGCGGAGCGGAACGGCCGCGGCACGGGATTCCGTGCTGCGGCCGTTCATCTTGCCTCGATTAGTGACGACGTAGCGATCGTTCAGACAGGCGCTGGCCCCTGCCAGCGCCTCACGGGGAATTCATGGGCTTTTCGTGTGCTTCCATGACGCCGTTCGAGACAGGGGACAGTAGCCGCTGCTCAGGGCTGAGCCCACGTCGTGTCGACCGTCTGCGTTACCGAGACGACGGTATCGTACCGCGGCTCGTTCACCACCTGCGAGAGCGTTTCCGCACTCACCACGGCCGGAGCCGCAACATCCACGGCGCTCCCCCAGCCGGCCATCGAATCCCCCGGGCTCTGTGCGGGCGAGCTGGACCGGGCGTCGCGGGTTTCTTCGTGCTCCGGCCGATCGAGCCCCAGGAAGCCACGGACTTCCGGGACCGTGACCGTCAGGATTGCGGCAACAACCCCGATCAACAGCGTCAGGAGCTTATGGAGGTGATCGGTGCGATGTGGTTGCTCGGACATTTTCGCCCCCTCGCATTTCCCCAATCGAACATCCGCATGATTCCAGCAACTTGTCGGGATACGATGCGGGGGTCAATCACTTTGATGACTCGACGTGGGAGGGCTCGACTGCCGTCTCTCGGCGCGGAGGAGCTTTCGATGCGAAAAAAAGAGACCCGCGCGTTTTGGCGCGGGTCTCGGGAGTGCCCCCGACAGGACTTGAACCTGTGACCTTCGGTTTAGGAAACCGCTGCTCTATCCTGGCTGAGCTACGGGGGCGCGCATCCGCCGGTGTGCGGCGAAGCCATCAAATTTAGCGCAAATGCTGGCGAATGGTCAACCGCCGCGTCCGCTCCAACGTTTGCATCGCCACCCTGCCGGGCCGCGGCCCGGCGAGCAGAGAGCCCGCGGAGTTGATCCCGGCGGGGCCCTCGGCTCTTGATTCCCCCGACTCTTGATTCCCGGTACGCGCGTTGCGGACGGGGTAAGCATCCCGCATCCGGCTCCGTGGCGGGCGATCCTGGCGGAATCGAGACTGGCCCCGGCCAGCGGGGCGCGCCGGCCTGTCCACCGGCGAGGGGAGCGGAGTCGTGGATTCGAAAGGTCTGTACGTGCTGGCCGGCTTCGTGGCGGTCGCACTCGTGGTGACCGGGTCGCTGCTGGCCATCGTGAGCCGCGGCAAGTACACGCACGCCACGCCGGCCGCGGCCGTCGCCGAGGCGTCGGTGCCGGCCGGGAACGGGGCCGCGCCCCGGCCCGCCGGCGCGGACAGCCTTGCGGCGGTCTGCACCGCCGTGGGCGAGCCCCTGCCGCTGGACGCCGAGATCCGCGAGAGCAGCGGCGTGGCGGTCAGTCGCGAGCATCCCGGCATCTTCTGGACGCACAACGACTCCGGCGAGCCGCTGCTGTACGCCGTCGACGCCCGGGGCCACACGGCGGGCCGCGTGGTCGTGAGCGGCGCCCGCGTGGAGGACTGGGAGGACGTGGCGCTCGCTCCGTGTCCCGCCGGAGGCGACTGCCTCTACGTGGCGGACATCGGCGACAACGCGGCGCGGCGCGAGTTCGTCACCGTGTACCGGATCCCGGAGCCCGCGCCCGGCGCCACGGCGTCGGCGCCGGCCACGCCCATCCGGCTGCGCTACCCCGACGGCGCGCACGACGCCGAGGCCATGTTCGTGCTGAACGGCGCGATCCACCTGGTCACGAAGGGGGAGAGCGGTCCGATCGCCGTCTTCCGGGCGCCGGCGGGCGCGAGCGCGGAGGTCACGCTGGAGCGGGTGCGGGAGATGGCGCCGGGCAGGGTGGACCGGCCCCAGAGGATCACGAGCGCCGCGGCCCGCGCGGACGGCCGCTGGATCGTGCTGCGCACCCTGCACGAAGCGGTGTTCTATCCCGCCAACGACCTGGTGGGGACCGGAACCGCCGCTCCACGGCGGATGGATCTGCGCGGGCTGGGCGAAAAGCAGGGCGAGGGGATCGGCTTCGCGCCCGACGGAAGCATCTACGTGACCAGCGAGGGCGGCGGCAAGAACGACCCCGCCACGTTCTCCCGGCTGTCCTGCACGCTGTCCTGAAAGAGCCGCCGCGGGCGTCGCGCTGAAGTATCCGGGGATGAAACGACGGCGTCCGCCGGCGCGAGGT
>NZ_DATIND010000087.1 GCF_035474595.1 Longimicrobium sp. | reverse complement strand
GGGGGGGGGGGAGGTGGGTCTGACGGGGGATGCAGATTGTCGAGATGCAAGGTAATGTGGCCCGAAATGCACCACCAGCCGTGCGTGCATCATGAACGGCCTGGCCGACGATGACGGCCGGGCCCCGCGGATCGCCGCTCAGGGACTGGATACGTGGATCACGCTGATCGTGAATCCGAGACTTCGCGTGGAGGCCACCGGACCGTCCCGGTTCTCCAGCGCCGAGAGGTCGACCTCTCGCGGCTGCAGCACCGCGGCCACCCGGGCCTCGCTTCCCGTGGTGCGCACGGAGATCGTCCGGGGCGCGTACCCGAGCCGGATGACGCGGAGGCGCAGACGGCGTTCACGCCGGTGCGGGACGCCGAGGGCGAACCGTCCCGAGCTGTCGGTGGCCGTCGTCCGGCGCGTGCCCTCGACGACGATCTCCGCCCCGCGGACGGGGCTGCCGTCGGCCGCGCGCACGGTCCCGTGGATCTGCAGCGTGTCCGCCCCGGGCGGCCGCTGCGCCGCGGCCCGCGTGGGGGACGCGAGCGCGAGCGCGACGACGAGGAGCGCGGCGAGCGAGGTCACGAAAAGCTTCGTCATGGATTGGAAACCGTGAGCCTTGCGACCGAGAAGCCTTCGCGGCGCCTGGCGGTTTCCACCGGGCCGACGGCGACGATCGACCCCAGGCCGATGGTTGCGCTGGCCGCAAGGCTGACGTGGATCTCGATCTGGCGCCCGGTGGTTTCGATGGAGAGCGTCGTGGGCTCGAATCCGATCCTGTAGACACGCAGCGTCAGCTCGCGATCGGCGTTCGGCGGGATGCGCAGAACGAACCGGCCGGCGGTGTCCGTGACCGCGCGGATCGCCGCGCCGTGCACCTCCGCGGCGACGGTGGCGGCGACGACCGGGGTTCCGTCGGCCGCGCGGACCCTGCCGTGGATCAGCGTGTCGGCTCGAGCCGCACCGTCCGGCTCGGCGGCGTGCGGCGCATCGCCGGGCTTCGCCGCGGCGCCGGGCGGGAGCTGCACGTGCTCGCGGGCGGCGGGCGCGGCGGGCTGGGCCTCCGCGCGCGCAGCCAGGAGCGACGCGCCCAGCGCCAGCGTCACCAGCCCCGGGCGGCCGCGCCTCGGCGGTGAGGATGCCGCCGGCGCGAAGTGCTCGGGCGCGTAGAAGCCGCAGACCCGCTCCTCGCTCCACAGGTGGATCTCCGTGATCTCGTCGAGCGTGAGGTGGCGCATGTCCACCACCGGGCGCGAGCATCGGGCGCACAGGCGGCGGTCCGGCCCGAGCGGCTCCATCCCGCCCCAATCTTCGTCGCAGAACCGCAGGTGGGAGATGTCGGCTTCCATGGGCGTCACCCGGTGTGGGAGAGATCGATGAAGGAGACGTTAGCGAAGTAATGGATCACGGGCCGGACACCTCGATCCGAGCCACCGAAAAGCCCTCCCGCCGCGCCGCGCGGTCTTCCACGGCCCCGCGCCCATCGGCGCTTGCGACCAACCCGGCCAGCATGATGGCGGAGGGCTCGAGCAGCACTCCGACGCCGGCCCGGTTTCCGGCCGCGGAAACGAAGACGGTCCGCGTCACGTAGCCAAGCCGCCCGACGCGAAGCTCGATCTTCCCCCCATGCTCCCGGGGCACCCGGACGGCGAACCCACCCGCGCTGTCCGTGACCGCCCGAGCCGCGGTTCCGACGACCATCACCGCCGCCCCCGGGAGCGGAGTTCCGTCTTTCGTCCGCACGGTGCCGTAGAGCACGGTGTCTTCCGCCGCGGCGGCGCCCGGCGCGTGCGACGGCTGCGATGCGTCGCCGGGCCGCGCCGCGGCGTCCGCCGGAAGCTGCACCAGCTCGGGCGCGGGCGCCACCGCCGTCTGCGCATCCGCGCGCGCGGCGAGGAGCGAGGCGCCGAGCGCCAGCGTCACCAGCGCGCCGGAGCGGCAGCGCTTCGCCTCTGCCGCATCGGGCCGGAGCTGCCCGGGCGAGTAGACGCCGCAGACGGGTTCGTCGCTCATCACGTGGACGAAGGTGATCTCGTCCACGCTCATCCCGCGCAGGTCGGTGACGGGCCGCTCGCAGCGGCGGCAGACGCGCCGCCCGTCGCCGAGGCGCTCCATCGCGTCCCACCGTTCGCCGCACGGCTGGAGGCTGGAGAGAGGAGTCTTCATGCGCTGCGCCGAAATCGAAGGAGAGGGGAGACGGATGAGGGGCCGCAGGGTGGAACGCGCGGGCGCGCCGGAATATGACGCCTCGCGCGCGGGCAGCGTTCCGCGCCGATGCCGGGGCCGCAGCCCCGCAGGGACTTTGTGCGGTGGTTGCCGCGAATTCATTCGCCTGGCCCGCAGCCGCCGGAACGGCGTGGTTTCGCTATGGCCGCAAAACCGCTATCTTGCGGTGTTGCATTCCTGTACGCGAACGATCGCGGCGCGGGGGTGTACAAGTGAGTGCGGCTCAGCGGGGGCACCGGCCCCTGCCGGCCACCGCCCGCAACGCGCGTCCGAGGCTCGACGCGCGACGCGGGCGTTCTTCCCATGCCGGGCGGGGGTCCGGCGGAAAGCGAACGGGATGGCGAAGCAGGAATCGATCGAGATGGAGGGGGTGGTGAAGGAGGTCCTGCCGGATCGCCGTTACCGCGTCGAGCTTCCCAACGGCCACGAGGTGCTGGCCTACGGCGCGGGGAAGATGGCCAAGTTCCGCATCCGGGTGCTGGAAGGCGACCGCGTGACGCTCGCCATCAGCCCGTACGATCTCTCGAAGGGGCGGATTACCTACCGGCACAAGTGACCGGCGCCGCCCCTCCCGCATTCACCGGAGGCAGGATGACGATGAACAACAGTGCCCGGCGGATCGAGCGCGACTCCCTGACGGTGAACCACGAGGCGCGGCCCGGCTGGGTGACGGCCCTGGACCGGCTTCCCTCGGCCGGCGAGGAGGTGTTCTGCGCCGCCGGTGCCGGAATGGTGGTGCGCGTGCTGGGCCGTACCGGCGACGGCGGCCGCCTGCTGGAGCTGAAGCTTACGGAGGGCGACGGCAAGCCCTTCTTCGCGGCCGCCTCCAACGTGCTGGTGCGGAGCGAGCCCGCGCTCGTGGCCGGCTGACCCTTCCCGACCGGCCCCTGGCGGCCGATCTTCCGGGAATGCGGGACCAATCTCCCCTTCCCAACGCAGACGAGCGCGGCGCCGATCCGTCGGCCGCCGCGCTGCTGCGCTTCTTCCACCTGGCCGGGCGCCTGAAGGACACGCCGCGCGCTGGCTGGGCGCTGCGCGGCATCTCCGCTCCCGAATCCGTAGCCGAGCACTCCTTCCGCACCGCGCTGCTGGCGCTGGTGCTGGCCCCGCGCGCCGCGCCGCCGCTGGACGTGCCGCGCTGCGTGGCCATGGCCGTGGTGCACGACCTGGCCGAATCGCTCGTCGGCGACATCACCCCCTACGACAACGTACCCGCAGATGAGAAGCGCCGCCGCGAGGAAGCGGCGATGCTGCGGCTGGCCGCGCTCGCCGGCGACGACTCGCTGGCCGCGCTCTGGCGCGAGTACGACGCGGCCGAATCGCCCGAAGCGCGCTTCGTGAAGGAGCTGGACAAGCTCGAAACCGCATTCCAGGCCGCCGAATACGAGCAGCGGGGGGATGCGCCTCCCGGCGCGCTGGACGAGTTCCGGGCGAACGCCGACGCGCGCCTCACCTCGCCCGTTCCCCGCGCGCTGCTGGACGCGCTCCGCCGGGAAAGTGCGGAAGTGCGGGAGTGCGGAAGTGCGCTGGACCGGCGCGCGCCCGCGCCGGGGGGTGGGGACGGGGGATGACGGAGACCGCATCCACCGCCGCATCTCTCGCTGAAGACTACGCGCGGCATGCGGACGAGAAGGAGATGGAGATCGCACGCGTGCTGGACGAGCACGGCTTCGGCGGGGTGTTCCGCGGGATGCGGAGATGCCCGGTGGAGCGCGGCTACCGGATGCGCGGCAGCTTCTATCTCGGCCGGGGGGACGACGGCGCGTTCGTGGGCGTGGATCCGCGGCTCGGGCGCGTGCCGGTGGAGGAATCGCTCTGGGTGCTCCCGGCGGAGGCGCGGCCGCTGGTCCGCGACGTCGCTGAGCGGATCGCCGCGGCGCCGCGCGAGGGGCGGGTGACGGGGTTCGAGGTGCGGCTGGAATTCGGCTCGGAGCGGGCGCATCTCACGATCGCGGCGGAGCGGGGAAGCGCGTCGCTGGACGGATTCTGCCGCGAGCTGCTGGACGCGTCGCCCGGGCTGCTCGGCATCTCCCTTCCCTCGCAGGCGATCGAGCTGGGCGAAGCGTATCTCCGCCACGAGCTGCTGGGCCGCACCATCCTTTCGCATCACCTCGCCTTCTTCCAGACCAACCGCTGGCTCACCGCGGACCTCGCCGCCGCCGCGCGCGACGCGGCCTCCGATCCATCGCGCATCGTCGACCTGTACTGCGGCGTGGGTCTCCACTCCATCCTGGCGGCGACGCCGGAGAGCGTGGTCGTCGGCGTGGACACCAACCGCTGGGCCATCGAGAGCGCCGTGCGCAACGCCGCGCTGCACGGGCTGGCGCACGCGCGCTACGAGCGCATCCCCGCGGAGAGGCTGGTGGGGCGGCCGGAGGCGGAGCGGCCGAGCGTGGTGTTCGTGAACCCGTCGCGCTACGGGTGCGCGCCGGGGGTGGCGGAGCGGGTGGCGGCGTGGCGGCCGGCGGCGGTGTGCCTGGTGTCGTGCAGCATCGCGTCGCACGCGCGGGATCTGGCCTCGTTCGTGCGCGCCGGATACGCGCCGCGCCCGTTCGAAAGCTTCGACATGTTCCCCTTCAGCGAGTTCGTGGAGAGCGTCACCGAGCTGCGGAGCTGAGGTCGGTGTGAGGTGTCTGTGTGGCCCCTCCATGACCTACTTCAGTCACCCAATTGTCCTAAATCCATTGGAGTTCGGGAGGGGGGAGAAGAAACGACCACTCGATGGCCGTAGTGTCTCCATTCTTGTGCTTCTTCTGAGGGATCTCGCAGCGGTGCGATCAGCTCCTTCGCGATTACTGAGCGATCCAAGTCAAGAGTAGCGGCGAGGTTGAGGGCCGCATCCCACAGGTGCCAACGGATCGCGGAAGTCGAGAGAGTGCAGTTCGGGTCTCGCAATGCTGCGAGCTTGGCCAACTGTCCAAGGCTTTTCTCCAGGTCTCTATTTACGGAAACCACCTCACTTTGGTGACGGCAGGTGATCTCCGCCGCACTTCCTAACCGTAGCAGAAGTGTACTGGTGAATGACGGGATCGGGTCATTATCCCCAATCGAAGAGATCAGTCCGAGTAATTCGTCTAGAGCCAGGTCGCGTCTTCCTCCTTGCCAGACCCAGACAGCATGATCGAGGTCGTGCAGCACACGCCATGCGAGTTTCTTCGCCTCGTCCGCGTGCCTTCGCCGCTCGAACAGCCAGTCGACGACGGCCACTGTAATCACGATACCTATGATTTCGGTACCAAGGTTGAGCAGGACCGTGCCGGCCGACGTGGTGGGACCCACCCTGATCGCTTCCAAGATTGCCAACGTGGCAAGGACGAGGAAAACCACGCCGATCACGATGCGGAACATTGTTTTTCTCCTGGCGATGTTCATTAAGCTTTCACAAGCAGCGGGTATATCCATCGTTAATCGCCGTTGTGTCAAGCGCAACCCCGAAATGACATGCGCGCGGCTTGGCTTCGTGAGCGCCCGCCAGTAACCCCCGGACATCGCTTTGGGGACGCTTCGTTTCTGCCTCTGCCTCTGCCTCTGGCGCTGGCGGCGGCGGAGACGCATCGTGCATCTGGCGGGGCGCGGAGGAGCGAGACCGGCGTGGCTCGGCATGGGTAACCCATCTTCATCCAACCTTCGTGGGGTCATGAGTTTGGGTGATGCCTGGAAACCGAGAGGGAGAACGAGATGCCCGATAGAGAAGTCGCCACGCTGGCGGGGGGATGCTTCTGGTGCCTGGAGGCGGTGTACGAGCAGCTGCGCGGCGTGGAGAAGGTGGTGAGCGGGTATGCGGGCGGGAGCGTGCCGAACCCGGACTACCACAGCGTCTGCACCGGCCGGACGGGGCACGCGGAGGTGGTGCAGGTCACCTTCGACCCGGCCGAGGTGAGCTACCGCGAGATCCTGGAGGTGTTCTTCACCATCCACGACCCCACCACGCCTAACCGCCAGGGCGCCGACGTGGGCACGCAGTACCGCTCGGCCGTCTTCACCCACTCGCCGGAGCAGGAGCAGACCGCGCGCGAGGTGATCCAGGACCTGGAGGCCGAGGGCGTGTGGGAGAACCCCATCGTCACGCAGATCGAGCCGCTGGCGCAGTTCTACGCGGCCGAGGACTACCACCAGCACTACTTCGCCCGCAACCCGGGCCAGGGCTACTGCCAGGTGGTGATCGCGCCCAAGGTGGCCAGGTTCCGCCAGAAGTACCTGTCGCGTTTGCAAAGCGCCTGAACTGAAGTACGAAAGTCGAAAAGTACGAGAGTACGCTGGATCGCGTGGATTCGGCGTACTTTCGTACTCTTCGCACTTCCGCACTTCCGCACTTCCGCACTTCCGCACTTCCGCACTTCCGCACTTCCGCACTTCCGCACTTCCGCACTTCCGCACTTCCGCACTTCCCCTCAGCCGCCTTCCCGGCGTTTGGCGGCGGCGATCTTCGCCAGCGCGTTGTCGAATTCCGCGGCCAGGCTCTTCTCCTCGCGCACCTCGTCGTCCATGTAGAGCAGTGTGGCGCGCACCATGGCGCGGGTGGCGCCCTGCGGCGCGGTGCCGGTGCGCAGGAACTCCGGCATGCGGCTTTCGCTGACGCGTTCGTACCTCGCCTGCTGGTTGTAGGCGCGCGAGAGGGCGTCGACCGTGGGATAGTCGAGCAGGCGCAGCGCTCCCGTGGCCACCGCCGTCTGCCAGGCCGTGGCCTGCAGCGCCGGCGGCTGGAAGCTCTGCACCCCCAGCATGTCGTAGAACTCGTCCGCGGTCCGCAGCTTCCCCGCCGAGTCCATGCGAGGCACCACGTCGCGCAAGGTCACGTAATAGTCGGTCTTGTCCTCCAGCTTGGCGCGGTTCGCCCCGATTTCGCGCTCGAAGCCGTCCAGCGACTGCAGCGCCAGATCGCGGTCGCTGCGCTCGCCCTGCCATTGGTCCACGGCCAGCGCCAGGACGATGCTGAACACGATCAGCGCGCACTGCAGCACCAGCTCGGGGACCTTGGAAACGATCCACGCCCCCGCCGCGCCCAGCATGCGCCGCACCCATCCCCACGGAGCGAGCCTCATCAGGATTGCGTGGGTTTCGACCGGCGAAGAGATCTCCCGGCCTTGGAAAAGCCGCTACTGCAGCGGGTACCCGGGATCGCCGGGGAGCTTGCCGTCGATGCGCAGCACCTTCACCCCGGTGGTCGTCTGCCTCGCGGGAACGAAGGTGATGGCGCCCTGCCGGGCGGCCACCATCTCGCGCGCCGTCTCGCTGTTGAAGGCCGGCCACGGGCTGGAACCCTCGACGCGCGTCTGCTTGCCGGTCCAGAACCGGCTGTACTGGGCCTCCGTCATGTTGTTGTAGATGACGTGCAGCACCACCCTGCGCTCGCTGGCCTCGGGAACGCGGGCCACCAGCTGGATGCGCGTGCGGTCCCGCCAGTACCGCTGCTCGCCCAGGAACACCTGCCGGAGCTCGGCCAGCGTCAGCCCGTTCACCGGGGTGCGGGGGTGCGCGATGATGGCCACGGCGCCCGCGGGAGGCTGGCGCGCGGCCGTCTGCGCCGGGGCGGTGTCCGCGCGGGCGAGGGAAAGCAGCGCCGCCGCGAGCAGGGCGGCGCCGGCGCGGACGGGGCGGAGAGATCGGAACATCGTCGGCTCAGTGGGAATGCAGGGAGGGACGGTCGGAGGAGCGGGCCAGCACCACGCTGGCCTCCAGGAGCACGCTGTTCGCGCGGCCGGTCACCGCGCGCTGCTCCTGCCGGAGCTCGCCGCGCACCATGGCGAAGGGGGTGACGTCCACGCGCAGCCCCAGGACGGCGCCGTCGTAGCGCGGGTGCAGCGGCCCCAGCAGCGAGTCGGCGGCGGAGACGCGCACGCGCTCCATCCGCCCGTAGCCCTTGATCCCCTCGGACCTGCCGTACAATCGCCCGCCCACCTGCACGTACCACGCTTCGCCGCCCGCCCAGCCGCCGCCGGAGCCCGCGGGGCGGTGCTGGAGGTGCGCGTACTCGGCCAGCACCTCGGGCCAGTCCATCTCCCACGCCAGGTGCGCGGAGAGGATGCGCTCGTCCACCCGCGTGCCGGTGCGCGCCACCGCGCGGTCCAGGTAGCCGCTGGCGCCCACCTGCACGCGCCCCAGCGCCGGCGGGCGCGAGTACACGCGCGCCACCCACGCCGGCCGGCCGTCCCACCCCGCCAGCTCGCCGGTGCGGCCGGGGGTCTCCGGGTCGCTGCCGCGTCCGCGGCCCGCGGCGACGACGTAGCCCAGCCCCAGCGGCGCGGGCGGCAGCAGCCCCTCGGCCTGGATGCCCGCGAAGTGCAGCGGCAGCAGCGGCGTGCCGAAGCGGATCAGCTCCGGGCGCGCGACCGAGGTCTGCAGCCAGGCGCCGTGATGGTACGCGGTGTTCCAGTACGCGATGGGGGTGTGGAAGCGGCCGGCGGAGAGCTTCAGCGCGTCGTTGAAGGCGTAGCGCGCGAACAAGCGCTCCACGCGGATCCGCTCGCGCCCGTCCACCGGCGTGGCGGTGACCTCGGTGACGGCGTCGAAGTGGTCGGTGAAGCCCACGTTCAGCAGCCCCGCCGCCTGCGCCAGCTCGAACCCCGTGTCCCCCTTCTGCCGCGCGGCGAAGTCCAGCCCGGCGAAGAGAAGGCCGCCGACCCGCGGGCCGCGGTGCTGCGCGGGGGCGGGAACGGCGCACGGCAGCAGGAAAAAGGCGAATGCCAGAACGCGCAGGCGCATTGCGGGGGATCGGAGCGGAGCGTGGCGCGAAGGGCGGAGCGATTAACACGACGCAAGGTAATGGCGGATCGGGCGGATACAAGCATCCTCTGCTCCACCCCGCCGTGGCAGATGAAGCGCTTCACGACCGGGGATGAAGATGGCGATCCCGCGCGCCGGAGCGGGATGTTGCCGCGGTCATCGTCATCCGATACCCATACGGGATGCGCCCGCCGCCGCTCATCCAGCCGGTGATCTCCATCTCATGATCCCCATATCTCCAACGACCGCTGACGCCGATGGGCTCCTTCCGCGCCTGCGCGCCGCGCTCGCCGCCGCGGGCGACCCGGCCACGGCGGAGGGCGCGCGGGCGTACATGAAGTCCGCGATGCCGTACCACGGCGTGAAGGCCACGCCGCAGCGCGCCATCTTCCGCCAGCTGTTCGCGGAGGTGGAGCTGGCGACGGCGGAGGCGTGGCGCGCGGCGGTGCTGGGTCTCTGGCGCGATGCCGAGTTCCGCGAGGAGCGCTACGCCGCGCTCCGGCTGGCGGGCGACCGGCGCTTCGCCCGCTTCCAGACGCTGGATGCGCTGCCGATGTACGAGGAGATCGTCGTCACCGGCGCGTGGTGGGACTATGTGGACGACGTGGCGGCGCACCGCCTTCCCGTGCTCCTCCGCCGCTTTCCCGGCGAGATGCGGCGCGAGATGCTGGCCTGGAGCCGCGGCGGCGACATCTGGAAGCGCCGCGCGGCCATCCTCTGCCAGCTCCCGCTGAAGCGCGACACGGACCTGGACCTGCTCGAGCGCTGCATCGAGCCGTCGCTCGGGCGCGCGGAATTCTGGCTGCGCAAGGCGATCGGCTGGGCGCTGCGCCAGCACGCGCGCACCGATCCCGGCTGGGTGATGCGCTACGTCCGCGAGCACGCCGCGGAGCTCAGCCCCCTCAGCAAGCGCGAGGCGCTGAAGCAGCTGCTCCGGAGCGGCGCGGCCGACTCGATCCCGTGACAGAGTGCGAGAGTGCGAAAGTGAACCGTGGATCTCGCGAAACGATGGCATCCCGCGCGTTGGATCGGCATGCGGCGGGGATGATGTCCGCGAAGGCGGACAGTGTGCCGTTGTAGCCGCGGCTTCAGCCGCATTTTTCCACGATGAGATCCACGCGTCTCCTTTCCCGCATCTCCGCCGCGCACCCGATGGCCGGGGGGCGGCGGCGGCGTTATCGTACCGGTCGAAAATTCCGGCGCGCGCGGCTGGCCTCCCATCTCCCGAAGACGAAGCGATCGAATGGGTTCCTCGTACTCCAACATCACCCTGCACGGCGCCGGGCGCGACCGCGTGATCCAGGCGCTGGAGGCGCGCCGGCGGCAGGCCTACGTGGGCCCCGCGGCAATGGGCGGCTGCGTGGTGGTGTTCGACGAGGAGGCGGAAGACGTCCCCGACTCGGGCGTGGAGCTGGCGGCGGAGCTGAGCCGCGAGCTGGGCGCGGTGGCGCTGCTGGCCACGGTGAACGACGACAACGTCTTCCGCTACACGCTCTTCCGCGGCGGCGAGGTGGCCGACGAGTACGACTCGTGGCCCGGCTACTTCGTGGGCGAGCGCGGCGGCCCGCAGGGCGGCGACGCGGCGGTCCTCTGTGCCGCGTTCGGGCGCGGCTCGCCGCAGACGGTGGAGCGCATTCTCCGCGCGCCGTCGAAGAGCGTGGACTACCGCTTCGAGACCGCGCGCCACGGCGACCTGGCCGAGGTGCTGGGGCTGCCCGAGCACTCCGTGGGCATCGGCTACGGGTGCATCTGGCAGGGCGACGCGATCGAGCTGGAGCCGCAGCTCGTGCACCTGGGCGGCGACGAGGACCACGAAGCGCACGGCGGCGAACATCCCGGCGACGCGATGGAGATGCTGCGCACGCACCTGGCCGGCGCGCCCGGGACCGACGAGGCGCTGGCGCAGATCGCGGCGCTCTCCGCGCAGGCCAGCCTTCCCGCGCACGGCTACTTTCCCGCGCTGCTGGCGGGCGACGCGGCGGCGGTCCGCAAGCTGTTCGGGGGCGAGCCGGCGCTGGACGACCCGCTCGTCGGCCGCACGGACGGGGCGGGGATCGAGCGGCTGGTCGCCTCGGCGCGCGCGGTGTTCGAGGGGGGCGCGCAGTACACGCCGGCGGGGGTGGTGGAGACGCCGGAACGCGTGGTGGCGCACGGGATGATCGTCACCGCCGCGGGCGGGCAGACGACGTTCCTTCCCGCGGCATGCGTGTGGGAGCGGGCGGAGGGCGGCTTCCGCGAGCTGCGCGCGTACTGGTCGCCCGCCGCCGCGCGCGGCCGCCGCGGCGAGCGCGCGCCGGTGCTGCAGCCGGCCGCCGATCTCCATCTTCCCGATGTCATCTCCCGCCATCTCCAGGCGCTGGCGGCGGACGACATCGCGGGCGTGGCGGCGACGTACGACGCGCAGTGCCTGGTCCCCGTCCCCCTGCCGTGGGTCAGCGCCGAGGACAGCGTCCGCCGGCAGTACGGCGCGCGCATCGGCGAGGAGGGCGCCATCGTCCTCACCCCCTGCGCGGCGACGGACGACGGCCAGGCGTGCGCGCTGGAGTACGTCACCACGCGGTGGGACGGCGCCGAGGTGCCGCCGCAGGCCGGGATGGCGCTCTTCCAGCGCCGCGGCGAGGCGATCTGCGAGGTGCGCATCTTCGCCGACCTGGGCCCCGCGCCGGGCGGCTTCGACTTCGGTGGCGGCCTGGGCGGCGGGAGGATGGAGGAGATGATGCGCGGCCTGATGCAGAGCGCCGGGCAGATGCCGCAGAGCGCGGACGGCCTGGAGGAGATGATGCAGGGGCTGCAGGAAATGCTGGGCGGGATGGGCGGCTTCCCCGGCGGCCTCGAGGGCTTCGGCGATCTCTCCGCGCTCGGCTTCCCCGGTGGCATGGAAGGCCTCGGCGGCTTCCCCGGGATGGGCGGGCTGGACGATGCGGATGAGGACGAGGAGGAAGAGGGCGGCGCGGGCGATGGGGAAGGGAAGAAGTGACGGGCATCTCCCCGTTCCCCGGATCGCGGCGATGACGTACCAGCCGATGCGCGTCCGCGTGGTCGCCGCGCACGATTCGCGGCCCGGCGAGCCGTTCGTCATCGAGGGCCCGTCGCATGCGGAGCGCTTCACCACCGTCTTCGAGGACGACGGGCTGACGGGGTACTTCTACGCCGTGGACCCCGACTGGCCGGGGGACACGCCAATCGTGGACGCGCTCGGCATCTACAACGTGGACGAGGTGCCGCCTCGCATCCGCCTGGTCGAGGTCGGCTGGTCCGACGATGGGCTGAAGGCCATGCTGCGGCTGGACCAGCACCCCGTCGCCGTCTACGACTTCGCGGCGCGGCGGGGGTGGTGCCGCAGCGGCTTCCCGGCGCGCACCGCCACCGGCTGGACCACCTTCGGCCACCGCTGGGAAGACGAGGCGCTCGACCTCTTCCGCTGATCCCGTCTCCTCGCCCCACCCCGCCGATGATCCGCGCCGCCACCGGGGCCGACGTCTCGCTCATCCTCCGCTTCATCCGCGAGCTGGCCGAGTACGAGCGGCTGGCGCACGAGGTCGTGGCGACGGAGGAAGGGCTGCGCGAGACGCTGTTCGGCGCGCGGCCGTACGCCGAGGTGGCGATCGCCGAGGCGGACGGCGAGCCGGCGGGGTTCGCGCTCTTCTTCCACAACTACTCCACCTTCCTCGGCCGCCCGGGCATCTACCTCGAAGACCTGTACGTCCGCCCCGAGGCGCGGGGGAAGGGGATCGGGCGCGCGCTGCTGGCCCACCTGGCGCGGCTGGCCGTCGAGCGCGGCTGCGGGAGACTGGAATGGTGGGTGCTGGATTGGAACGAGAGCGCGATCCGCTTCTACCGCTCGCTGGGCGTGCAGCCGATGGACGACTGGACGGTGTTTCGCGTGGCCGGAGACGCGCTCCGGCGCCTGGCTGGCGAAGGAGGCGAGGGGGGATGATCGATTCTGCCTCGCTATGGCAGGCGCCTTCGGCGCGGGATGTGGCGGATGGAGGGGCGGGAGATCCGCGCTGCCCGGCGGAGCTGCTCGACAACCCGGAGGAACCCCGATGATCTGCCGCATCTGGCATGGATGGACCACACCCGCGAACGCGGACGCGTACGAACGCCTCCTTCGCACCGAGATCTTCCACGCGATCGAGGGGCGGGAGATCGCGGGCTTCCGCGGCATCCAGCTCCTCCGCCGCGACGCGGGCGCCGAGGTGGAGTTCGTCACGCTGATGTGGTTCGATTCGCTGGACGCGGTGCGCGCGTTCGCGGGCGACGACTACGAGCGCGCGGTCGTGCCGGAGTCTGCGCGGGCGCTGCTGGCGCGCTTCGACGAACGCTCGGCGCACTATCCCGTGGTCGAGCCGGGGCCGCTCGCGCGATGACGCAGCCCGGCGCGGCGGCGTTCCTGGAACTGGTCTCCGGGCGGCGCGGGCACTTCCGGCTGGAGTCCGGCCATCACGGCGGGCTCTGGCTGGACCTGGACGCGCTCTTCGCCGAGCCGCGGCGGATCGGGCCGTTCGTGGCCGCGCTGGCGGACGCGATGCGCGCGCACGGCGTGGACGCGGTGTGCGGGCCGCTGCTGGGCGGCGCGTTCCTGGCGCAGCTCGTGGCCCACGCGCTGGGCGTGGAGTTCTGCTTCACCGAGCGGGTGATGCCGGCGGATGCTGGTGGATTGTACGCCGCGCGGTATCTCCTTCCGACCGCATACGTCGAGCGCGTGCGTGGCAAACGGGTCGCGATGGTGGACGACGTGATGAGCGCGGGCTCGGCGCTGCGCGGCACGTTCGCGGAGCTTCAGGCGCACGGCGCGGTTCCCGTCGCCGCGGGGGCGCTGCTGGTGCTGGGCGCGGCGGGCGCGGAGTTCTTCGCCGCCCGCGGCATCCCCGTCGAGGCGGTCGCGCGCGAGGCGTACGAGCTCTGGCTTCCCGGCGAGTGCCCGCTGTGCGCGGCCGGCGCCCCGCTGGAGGACGTGGCCGCGGGCGGAGAGAGGGCGTGACGGGCGGCGAATCTCCATTCATCGAGTTGGGCGAGCGCTACCTCCGTTTCGCGGAGCACGAGGCGAAGGGCGTCTCGCCGCTCTACGAGGAGCTTGCGCGCGGTGTCGCCGGGTCGGAGCCGCTGCTGCGGTTCATCTCCGCTCTTCCCGAGGCGAAGCAGCAGCCGAACCTGGTGTTCGCGGCAGTGCGCCATCTCCATGGCACGCCGGAGGATGCAGGGCACCTCGCGCGGCTGGTGGAGCAGGATCCGGAGCCGGTCCGGCGGCTGGTGCTGGCGCGGAGCACGCAGACCAACGAGCCCGGGCGCTGCGCCGTGCTGCTCCCCGTGCTCGCGCGGCTGCCGCAGCCGCTGGCGCTGCTGGAGGCCGGCGCGTCCGCCGGGCTGTGCCTGCTCCCCGAGCGCTACGCGTACGACTACGGCCGCGCGCGCCTCGCACCGGTCGCGCCGGGCGAGCATCTGCCGCCCGTCTTCCCCTGCCGCGCGGAGGGCGCGACGCCGATTCCGGAGCGGATGCCGGAGATCGCGTGGCGCGCGGGGATCGACCTGAACCCGCTCGACCTCTCCGATCCCGCGGAGGCGGCGTGGCTGGAGACGCTGGTGTGGCCCGGCCAGGACGCCCGCGCCGCCCGCCTCCGCGCCGCAATGCGCATCGCCGCCGAGGCGCCGCCGTCCGTCTCGCGCGGCGATCTCCTCGCCGACCTCCCCGCGCTCGCGGCAACGGCTCCGCCGGACGCGACGCTCGTCATCTTCCACTCCGCCGTGCTGGCCTACGTCGCGTCGGAGACCCGGACGCGCTTCGCCGGGGTGGTGAAGGAGCTCGGCGCGGTGTGGATCAGCAACGAGTTCCCGCGCGTCCTCCCCGCCGTGGCCGCGAAGCTGGACCGGGCGCCGCCGGAGGACCGCTTCCTGCTCGCGGTCGACGGCGAGCCGGTGGCGTTCACGGGCCCGCACGGGCAGTCGATCGAGTGGATCGCAACGCCGGGCGCGAGCGGATGACGCTTCGTCCGCCGATCCCCATCTCCCGCTCGCGTTTCTCCGACAGCATGGCAGACGACACCATCACGTTGCTGCGGCAGCGGATGTCCGAGAACCCGCTCGTCGTCCTGGCGCGGCGGCCCGACCCGGCGCCGTCCGCCGCCCGACCGCGCCGTCACCACGAAGCCCCTCTCCCCACGCCGGGAGGGGGGCTTCGCCGTTGGGGGATGACGTTCGTCACGCGCGGCCGCCGTTCGTCCCAGACGGATACCGGCCGCGCGCCGCGGGGTGGATGATTCGGGCGGAAGACGGATCGCCACCCAGCGAAGGAGCATTGCATGGCCGGTGCGGTCACCCAGCCGGAATACGCGGCCCGCCCCGGCGTGGCCGGCGGAGCCGGCGTCACGCGGCGGATTCTCTCGCCGCACGACCAGCTCCCGCGCGCGCCGCTCGACGGCTGGGTGCGCCGGCTCCGCGACGCGCTGGCGCGCATCCCCGCGCCCGGCGCGCCCACCCGCGGCGACGTGGGGCGGCTGGCCGTCTGCGCCAGCCACGCCGCGCTCGTCCAGGTGCACGCCGGGCGGCCGGATGCCGCGCGGCGGACCTGCCTGGCCGCGCTGGATTCCATCGCGCGCGAGGCCCGCCCGGGGCGCGAGGAGCTGGCGGTGCACGCGATCCAGCCGTGGATCACCCTGGGGCGGCTGGACGGGCTCGCGGGCCGCGTGTCCGAGGCGCTGGCGCGCTTCCTGGCGATGCTGGAGGGCGGCCGGCGCGGAACGCTGGCGATGGCGGGCGTCACCGTGGCCGGCGAGCGGCTGGCCGCCGACGGCACCGGGATGGGAGAGCTCGAGCGGCTGGCGACGAACGTGGCCGTGCTGGACGGCCTGAAGGTGCTGCTGTCCAACGGCCGCGACGACGCCGTGGAGCACTACCTCGGCGCCTGCCGCATCGCCCCCGGCGACCCGCTCGCCACCGTGGCGGCCGAGGGGCGATGCGTCGCCCTGGCCGGCCGCGGCCACTTCCGCGAGGCGAGCCGCGTGGCGGCGGCAGCGGCTGACGGGGCCGGCGAGTGGAACCGCGCGGTGCTCGTCTTCCGCGCGGCCGAGGCGCGGCTCACGGCCGATGCGTGGGATCATGCCGCGCGCCGGTCGCTGGAGCGGCTGGGCGAGGTTCTCGGGGACGTAGCGCTGGATCGCTGCGCGTCCGTCTCCGCGCTGGCCCTGACGGCGCGCGCCGCCGCCCTGCTGCGGGAGCTGGGGATGGACGGCGCCGCGCTGGCCCGCATCGCGCTGGCCGGCGCCGGCGCGCTCGGCGACGAGGTGCTGGAGATGGGTTGCCTGGAGGTGCTGGCCGAATCGGGGGCGCGGCTGGACGACGGCGAGCCCGCCGCCGACTGCCTCGCGGCCCGCCGCGCCACCACCCGCTACGAGCGCCTGCGGCCGCCCGGAACCCCTGCGCGGCCGTTCCCCGGGCTGGACGACCTCGCCGCCGAGATCGGCGAGGCGCTGGCCGGGAGCTGAGGCGGGCTCTACACGGCACCGCGCCATCTCAAAGCCCGATCACGGGCTGTGATGCGGAAGGGGAGATGATTGCCTCCGCCGATGCCGGAAGGTTGTGGAAGCGTCACCCGGCTCATTATGATCGAAACAGAATGATCGGAACGGGCGCATGGGATGAAATGAAACGATGACTTCGATCGGCTCACCGCGTCGCAGCTTCGGGCCCTGGCTCGTGCTCGCCCTGGGCCTGCTGGGCAGCGCGTACGCCTGCGCCGGTTACGCGATGGCCGGCTCGTTCATCATCTCCAATCCGAGCGGCCATTTTCGGCCCGCCGCAACCGTCTACCTGTGCCTGATGGCGGCGGGCACGATCCTCTCCGGGTTCGCCGCCGCCGGTCTGTGGCGCCGCCGCCGCGTCGAGACGCCGCGGTAGAATGGGCGCGGCCGGCACGCCGCATTCCATCTCCAGACACCGAGACCGGCTTGGCGATTTCACCCTACCTCCGCGCCCTGCGCGAGCGTGTGGGAACCATGCGCCTCGTGCTGCCGTCGGTCACCGCCGCGGTGCGCGGCGATGCGGGCGGGCTGCTCCTGGTCCGCCAGCGCGACGGCGGCGTGTGGTCCACGCCGGGCGGCTCCATCGAGCCCGATGAGACACCGGCCGATGCGGTGGTGCGCGAGGTTTGGGAGGAGACGGGGCTGCTCGTCACGCCGCGCCGGCTGCTGGCGGTGTGGGGCGGCCCCGGGTTCGAGGTGCGCTACCCCAACGGCGACGTGGCGCAGTACGTCACGGCCGTCTTCGAGTGCGCCGTAGTCAGCGGCTCCCTGCGCGCCGACGGTGACGAGACGCTGGAAGCGCGCTTCTGGCGCGCCGATGAGGCCGCCGCGCTACCGCTGGCCGACTGGCTCCGCCCCGTGCTGCCGCGCCTGTACGCGCCCGGGGAACAGGCGATGTTCGACGCGCCGGAGTGGCATCCGCCAGCAGGGCGCGAGGGAGTGCGTTAAGGCGTACGGATCGCGGTGAGTCGACGGAGATTCATGCTGTTAGCTTGTATTAAGCGACAGATTTGGATAGATTCTGATGTTCCTCTCCCGCTCGTTCGTACACCGCACCTGAGCCGATCCCATGAAGAAGCTGAAGCTCGAAGCGATCCAGGTCACGTCTTTCGAGACGTCGAATGTGGCGCCCGCGCAGGCCGGCACCGTGCGCGGCCAGCAGCAGGTGGTGCCGGCGCCGCCCTCTTTCCTGGGCCCCTGCTACCCCACCGATCCGAACTTCGACTGCACCTTCGGCTGCTCGCAGAACACCGCGTGCCCCGAGCGGTGCGTGCGATTCACGGACAGCGTGGAGTGTGCGTAAGCACCTGCGAGGGAAGACGGAAGGGGCCGGACGCGGCGCGCGTCCGGCCCCTTCTGTCTTCCCGTCGTCACCGCCGCGGCCTGGCACGCGCGGTGGCCTCGGCGACGAGCGGGTCGTCGGGCCAGTAGTGCTTGGGATACCGGCCCTTCAGATCTTTCTTCACCTCGAAGTAGCCCGTTCGCCAGAAGCTGGCCAGGTCGCGCGTGACCTGAACGGGCCGCCGCGCGGGCGACAGCAGGTGCAGCGTCAGCGGCACGCGCCCGCCCGCGATCCGCGGCGTCTCGGTCCACCCGAACACCTCCTGCAGCCGCACCGCCAGCACCGGCGCCGCCGCGTCCGTGTAGTCGATCGCGATGCGCGAGCCGCTGGGCACCTCCACGTGCGTCGGCGCCAGCTCGTCCAGCCGCCGGCGCTGCTCCCACGCCAGCATCCCCTCCAGCACCGGCGCCAGGTCGATCCGCCGCACCTCGTCCATCTTCCGCAGCCCGTACAGGCGCGGCCCCAACCAATCGCCCAGCGTCTCCAGCAGCGCCCCGTCCGACACGTCGGGGAACGACGGGTCGTGGAGATGCAGGAAGGCGATGCGCTCTCGCAGCTGCGCCGACGCCTTCGTCCACGGCAGCGACGCGATCCCCGCCTGCCGCACCGCGTCCGCCAGCGCGGCGGCGATGCGCCCGGGATCCGGCTCCGCCAGCGGCGCCTCGCGGAGGACGATCGCGCCGAGGCGTTCGATCCGCCGCGCGCGCACGGCGCCGGCCGCATCGTCCCACGCTACCGACTCCTCGGTGGCGATCTGGTCCGCGAAGTGGCGCTCGATCTCGGCCATCTCCACCGGGGCGGCGATCAGGATGCGCCCCTCGCGCCCCGCGTCGTCCAGCTCCGCGGCGACGAGGTACGGGGATTCGGAAAGGGATTGGGGATGCGGAAAGGCGGCGCCGCGGCCGTTGCGGAGGAGATACCGCCCAGCCGCGCCCGGCCGCCGCTGCGCGATGCGATCCGGATACGCCAGCGCGAGCAGCACGCCCGCCGCCTCGTCGTCCGCGTCGGCGGGGGATGCGGCGAGGTGGCGGCGGAGATCTTTCGCCTCGGCGCGGACGCGGTGCAGCGCCGCGGGGTCCACGCCGTGGCCGCCGGTGCCGCCCTCGCGCCGGAGCGCGGCCAGGCGCAGCCGCGCGTCCGCGTCCGCCGCGCGTCCCTCCCCGCGCAGGACGTCGCGCTCGGCCAGCAGCGCCGCGAGGTCGCACGCCGTCGCGCCGAGCCGCATCTCCTTCGCGCGCAGCAGCATGTGCGCGAGGCGGGGGTGCAGCGGGAGCGCCGCCATCGCCCGGCCGTGCGGCGTCGCGGCGCCGGCGGCGTCCAGCGCGCCCAGCTCGCGCAGGAGCTCGCGCGCCTGCGCGAAGGCCGCGGCGGGCGGCGGATCCAGCCACTGCAGCTCGGCCGGATCGGCCACGCCCCACGCCGCCAGCTCCAGCGCGAGCGGCGCCAGGTCCGCCTCCAGGATCTCGGGCGGGCGAAACGGCTGCAGCGCCGCGTCTTCCGCCTCTGTCCACAGCCGCCGGCAGACGCCGGGGCCCAAGCGTCCGGCGCGCCCGCGCCGCTGGTCGGCCGACGCGCGCGACACGGCGACCGTCTCCAGCCGCGTCATCCCGGTGCGCGGCGAGAAGCGGGGAACGCGCATCAGCCCCGAATCGACCACCACGCGCACGCCCTCGATCGTCAAACTCGTCTCCGCGATCGACGTCGCCAGCACGATCTTTCGCCAGCCGGGCGGGGAGGGGCGGATGGCGTCGTCCTGCGCCTCCTGCGGCAGGTTGCCGAAGAGCGGGTGGATGCGGACACCGCGCGGAAGCCCGTCCGCCGCCAGCATCTCCTCCACCCGCCGGATCTCCCCCGCGCCGGGGAGGAAGACGAGCACGTCGCCCTCCTCCGTCTCCAGCGCGTCGCGGACCGCGCGCGCGGTGACGGCTTCGATGCGCCCCTCCGGCCGCCGCGCGAGCCAGCGCGTCTCCACCGGATAGGCGCGCCCCTCGCTGGTGACGACCGGCGCATCCCCCAGCAGCCGCGCGACGGGGCCGCCGTCCAGCGTGGCCGACATCACCAGCACGCGCAGGTCGTCGCGGAGCACGGCGCGCGACTGGAGGGTGAGGGCGAGGCCCAGGTCGGCGTGCAGCGAGCGCTCGTGGAACTCGTCGAAGACGACGATCCCCACCCCCTCCAGCGCCGGGTCGTGCTGCAGCATCCGCGTGAGCACGCCCTCGGTGACCACTTCGATGCGCGTCGATGGGCCCACCCGCGTCTCCATCCGCACGCGGTAGCCCACCGTCGCGCCCACGCGCTCGCCCCGCAGCTGCGCCATCCGGTTCGCGGCGGCGCGCGCGGCCAGGCGGCGCGGCTCCAGCATCACGATCTTCCGCCCGCCCAGCCACGGCTCGTCCAGCAGCGTCAGGGGGACGAGCGTGGTTTTCCCCGCGCCGGGGGGCGCCTGCAGCACGGCGGCCGTCCCCGCGCGCAGGGCTTCGCGCAGCGCGGGGAGCACGGGCTCGATCGGCAGGGCGGTATCGGGGAGAGGACTCATCGCGGCCCAATATCGCACGCCGGGCGCGTGCGTTCCACCTCACCCCTCGCGCGGCGGGCCGGAAACACGCATTCTGTATTCTTCTCCGGGTTTCCGAATCCCCCCAGCATTCCGGCCATGGCTTCCCACGACTCCGAAGATCTGAAGGTGCCGCAGAAGATGCGGGCGAGGTACGACGAAATCGTCGCCGTCACCGACGCCTTCGCCGCGGCGCACCTCGATGCCGAGTACGCCGCGCTGGCGAGGGAGATGGCCGCGGTGCTCAGCCGCAAGCGTCCGTCTCCGCTGGCCGGCGGACGCGCGAGGAGCTGGGCCGCGGCGATCGTGTACGCGCTCGGGCAGATCAACTTCCTCTTCGACCCCGGCAACCAGCCCTTCCTGGAGGCACGCGAGCTCTGCCGGCTGATGGAGGTGAGCCAGGGCACCGCCTCGACCAAGGCGGCCGACATTCGCAAGATGTTGAAGATCGGTTACTTCGACTCGCGCTGGAGCCTCCGGAAGCTGGTGGAGGAGAGCCCGCTCACGTGGCTTTTCGAGCTGTCGAACGGGATGATCGTGGACGCCCGCGATCTGCCCCGGGAACTCCAGGAGGAGATGCACGCAGCCGGGTTGATCCCGTTCGTTCCGGAACCGAGGGGGGATTGATGCACGTGAAGCTCGCCGCCTGCGCGGCCATCGCCCTCGCCTGCGCCGCGCTGGCGCCACCGGAGCGCGCCGCACGGCCGCCGCTCACCTACACCATCGCCCGCGCGCGCACCTTTGCGGCCGGCCGCGAGGTGACGGTGGAGGGGATCGTGACGGTGCCCTCCGGCGTGATCGACGCGGGGTTCGCCATCCAGGACGCCACCGGCGGCATCTGGGTGGCCGACAGCACGCAGCACCTGCGCACCGGCGCGCGGATGCGGGTGACGGGGACGCTCGCGAGCAGCCACGGCCTGCTCACGCTGGTGTCGCCCGGCATCCGGCGGATCGGCCACGGGCGCGTGCCCCGGCCGCGGCGCGTGCGCGCCTCGTCCGTGGGCGAGCGGACGGAGGGGCGGCTGGTGACGGTGCGCGGGACGGCGGTGGATTCGGTGACGAACGACGCGCCGTACGGCCACAAGCTGCGCATCGACGACGGATCGGGCGCGGTGCAGATCTTCTTCCCCGCGGGCGCTGGCGATTTCGATTTCCGCGCGATCCGCCCCGGCACGCGCGTCACCATCACCGGCTTCAGCGGCCAGTACGACCAGACGCTCGAGGTGCTGCCGCGCTCGCGGGCCGACGTGGTGGTGGCGCGCGGAAGGTGAGGTGCGTCCAGATCGACGCGAATGGATTCGCGGCGACGACAGCACGAAGCCGTTGCGCGGAAAGGCGGCTGAAGCCGCGGCGCCGCGGCAACAACTACGGCAAGCCTCGCAAACCGCGCGAGGCTTCAACAGCATTCGGAACGCGCCAGCGCCCATCCTTCCTCGTCCGCCAGCCCACGAAACAAAGGCCCGCGCCGGAAGCGCGGGCCTTTGTTCGTGCGTGAGCTGCCTCCGCCTCAATCCCGCTGGCGCAGGCGGCGGCCGAGGAGAATGCCCAGCGCCAGCGCCGCGCCCGCGCCGATCAGCACCGGCGTGGGGTTGAACACCGCGGGGGGCACGGAGACGGTGCCGCGCTCGTCGGCGAGGGCCGGGGCGCGGACGTAGCGGCCGTCGCGCGGCACGGCGAGCATCTCGAAGTTCGCCGCGAGCATCTCCAGCCCCTCGCGCATCACCCGGCCGCGCAGCGGGCGGCCGTGGCCGGTGGCCACGACCTCGGGCTTCAGCTCGGCCAGGCGCTGCACCGACCCGCGCGCCGCATCCCAGTCCTGCGTGAAGTACGCGGGCGGGCCGTGGATCTCCGGGCGCTGCTCCAGCACCGCCAGCAGCGACTCCTGCTTCGTCGTGACGAACGCGTCGCCCGCGATCAGCACCGCGTCGGAGTCGCGGAAGAGCGAGACGTGGCCGGGGGTATGCCCCGGCGTCCACAGCCACCGCCACCCCGGCATCCCCGGCACCGAGCCGTCTTCCGGGAGCGGCTGCACGCGCTCGCCCAGATCGATGGGGCCGCGCGGATACAGCGGGCTGCCGAGGGCCATGAATCCTCCGCCCACCGTGGGGTCCGGCGGCGGGTACGACGAGCGGCCGGTGAGGTACGGCAGCTCCAGCCGATGCGCGTACACCGGCGCGTCCCACGCCTCCGCCAGCTCGCGCAGGGCGCCGATGTGGTCGAAGTGCCCGTGCGTCATCACGATCGCGGCCGGCCGCGACTCCGCCCCGAAGCGCCGCGCCGCGTGGCGTACGATGGTGTGCCCGAAGCCGTACATCCCCGCGTCGACCAGCACCCAGCCGCGGTCGCCCGCGCCCGGCTCGCCGTACAGGAAGCAGTTGACGATGCCGGTCCGCACGCACTCCACGTCGTGCGCGATCTCCACGTCCGGATCGCCCCGTACCTCGCTCAGCAGCTCCGTCGCCATGCTCGCTCCTCGCCTGTGTCCCCGTCGTCGCATGCCCATGCGGAAGAGCGGGGAGGGCGCTTCAAGGCGTGTGCCGCAGGGATGCAGACCCTTCACCGCGACGAGAGGTGGAGAGACGGCGCGGCCTTCCTGGATGCGATCCGGCTCTCCGGCCGCGGAGGGAGATCGAGGGCGGTGGCGAGTCTCCGCGTTTTGTCCACGCTCTGCTGTTTACCAAATGTTTGATTGACGTCCCTAAAAGAACGACTAAGATGCGAATCGCCCTACAACCCGCGACCGCATCTTCATGCTTTCCGTCGCCAAGTGGAGTTCACCCTTCCTCCGTGAGTCCGTCGGCGAGTTCCTGGCGCCGGCCGGCCCGCGTACGGCCGGGAGCGAGGTGCTGCTCCTGCGCCTGATCAGCCTTCCCGGCGACAGCGACCCCGGTGCCGAGGTGCGCCAGCTCCCGGTGCACGTGCGCGAGCTGCGCGCGCGGCATCCGGGCTCGCCGGTGGCCGTATGGATCGCCGAGGCTCCGCTGCAGGTGGTGGCCGACGCGGCGCGGAGCGCCGCGGGTGCCCAGGTCCGCGCCATCCTGGGCGGCGACGCGCCGGACCCCGACGTGCTGCGCGCGCAGCTCACCCATCCGCTGGATCTGAGCTCGTTCGTGCTGCGCTGGGCCTCGGACGCCGGCTACCTGCCGCCGGGGGTGGAGCAGGACGACGTGCGCGAGCTGCTGGACGCCGCGCCCGACGTGCGCACGCTGGAGCGGCTGTCGCTGAACCGGCAGGTGGCCGCGCGCACCTGGCGCAGCCGTCTGCAGCAGATGGGGCTGCCCAACCCGCGCGCGTGGCTGGCGCTGGCGCACGCGCTGCACGTTGCCTTCTTCGTGCAGCGCAACAGCACCGAGCCGCTGCACCTGCTCTCGGAGCGGCTGGGGATGCTCACCGTGGCCAACATGAGCCAGCAGTTCCGGCGCGTGTTCGGGCTCTCGCCCGGGCAGGTGCGCGAGCTGCTGGGCGCCGAGCCGCTGCTGCACCGCTGGTTCCAGAACCGCGCGTAGCGATTGCCCCGGACCGCTACACCTGGATCGGCGGCTGCGTGGAAAGGCAGACCGTGCAGGTGCTCGCGGCGGCGTCATGGGTGTATCCGGGCTCGCACGGAGCCCCCACCGTCTGGCAGACCTCCGTCTGGCTTACCGGCGGCTGGATGGAGGCCTCGGCGAAGGTCTGCAGCGACAGCACCGTGTCGATCGAGGCGGGATCGGCGCCGTGAGGATCGTGGAGGATGAAGGCGGTTCGCATCGACGGCTCTCCATGAAGGGGGGATGGATGGGACGCCCGCGCGGACGGCTGCGATGCGCGGAGCCCATCCGCGAAGGATCAGGCGCCCGCCGCGATGCCCACGCGGACGCGGCGCCGCGCGGCCGCCGGCCTCGCGCGTCCGGAGCCCGCCTCCGGCCCCGGAACTACGGCGGCCGATGCGGGCGCGCCCGCCAGTGGCGCGGACGCGGGGAAGCCGGGGAGGAGGTGGTCGGGGAAGAAGGCGCGGTGGCCGCCGTGCACCAGCCGGTGCAGGAAAAGCCCGATCCCCGAGGCCCCCATCCCGAACTCGCTGGACACGCGGTTCAGCGCGCCGCCGGGGAACGCCGTGCCGAAGCGCGTGCGCACCTGGAACGGCAGCAGACCCTCGGCCACGCGCAGCGCGTCCGCGCGGTACCCGGGGTCGCCCGTCACCGCGTGGATGTCCAGCAGCGTCTCGCCCCATCCCGCCAGCCCCATGTCCTGCCACAGCTTGTTGGTCCAGCGGAAGCTGAGGGTGCGGGCGCACTCGCCGGTCCACGCGCGCAGCTCCGGATCTCCCGTGCAGGCCAGGAGGCGCACCACGGCCGTCGCCACCCCCGCCGTGCCGAAGTACACGTGCGGCGAGCGGTACGGCCGGCGCCGCGTTCCCCCCAGCAGCGGCCAGAAGGCGTACCCCGCGTCGGGCGTCACCTGCGACAGCTCGAACGCCAGGGCGCGCGAGGCCAGGTCCCACCAGCGCACGTCGCCGGTGGCGGCGCCCAGGTAGGTGTAGAAGAGGCCGATCCCGCTCCCCCCGTTCGCCAGCCCGCAGGGAATGCGTCCGTCCGCGCCCCGCCACGCCACGCCGTGCCGGCGCCTCTCGGCCCGCGTCTCCATCTCCCCCCCGATGCGCTCGGCGTGGGCGCGCAGCTCCGCGTCGTCCAGCTCGTTCCCCAGCGCCAGCGCGGCGATCCCCAGCCCGGCGGTGCCGTCGTACAGCGCATGGTGCCCGGCGGGGAGCGGCGCCGCGAGCGCCTGGCCCAGCACGCGGCGCGCGGCCTCCGCGCGCCCGCAGGCGGCCAGCGTCAGCGCCACGCCGGCAAGGCCGGCGAAGAGCCCCGGCGGGCAGCGCTCCGGCGTGGCGCGTTGCTCCACCCAGTCCAGCCACGCGTCCGGGACCTTGCTCCGCGCCCGCCGCACCTGCTCGATGGGGCCGCAGGCGCCGAAGCGGATGGAGAGGGGGTTGGTGCGGTACGTGTCGGGCGAGGCGGGCCACAAGCCGTCGGCGTTCGAGGTGTCGGCGCTGGCCTCCAGGAACCGGCACACGCCCTCCGCGGCGACGGCGGCCTCGGCCTCGGTCCCCGCGCGGACGGGGGGCGGCGGGCGGAGGCGCCCCGGCTCGCGGCAGGCCCACGGGACGGCCGAAGCGCGGACGCCGTCCAGCGCGCGGCGCACGTCGCCGGCGTTCCAGCGCGCGGCGGCGTCCGGCTCCAGCAGGCCGCGTGCGACGTCCAGCAGCTCGGGGGGAAGGCCGATCTCGTCCATCGCCAGCCGCGCGGCGTCGAGCACGCCCGCGCGATTCAGCCCCACGCCGGGCGCCAGCATGGAGCACAGCTCCAGCACCACCGCGCCCAGCGAGTAGAAGTCGTCCGCCTCGCACGGCGGCTCGCCCGCCGCTTGCGCGGGTGACGCGAACCCCGGCGTTTCCACGCGCGGGGCGAACACGCCGGCCTCGCGCCGCTCCCAGGCGTACTCGAAGTCGATGAAGCACACCGAGCGGTCGGGGCGCACCAGCACGTTGCCCACCGACAGGTCGCGCAGCACGATCCCGCGGCGGTGGAACTCTTCGAGCCCGCCGGCCAGCTCGCGGATCAGCTGCCGGAACACCTGGAAGAGGCGGCGCGGGCTTCCCATCCGGCCGCGGCCGAAGTACCGGGCCACCGCGTAGTCGCGCAGCGGCGTCCCCTCCACGTGCTCCATCACCAGGTAGTGGTGCTCCCACACCTGGAACAGGTCCACCAGCTCCGGCGCCAGGCCGCTTCCCTGCAGCTGGCGCAGGATCTCCGCTTCCTTGCGCAGCAGCGCCACGGCGTCGGTGCCGGCGTCGATCCACCCGGTCAGTGGGCGCCGCTCGCGGAGCACCACCGCGCGGTCGCGCTCCACGTCCCACGCGTGGTACATCCCGCCCACGTTCGAATACTTCAGCGCGCCGCGCACCTGGTAGCGGCCGTTCAGCGTCACCCGGTTCTCGGGCTCGGCGCCGGAGGGAAGCACGCGCACTGCCCGGGCGCCGAAGGGATCGTCCACCCCGTCCGGGATCTGGTAGTATCCCCGCCGCTCGTCCACCACCGTGCCGCCCCCCGGCGTGGCGATCCGGTGCGAGCGGGTGCCCGCGGGGTCCACCTCTTCGCCGCCCAGGTGCTCGCCGAAGCGGTAGAAGACGATGCGGCTTCCCGGAACCCGGCGGTCGGAAAGGATGTAGGGCCCGTCCAGCTCCGCCGTGGCCTGGGCCAGCGCGCGGCCCAGCCGGCCGAACTGCTCGTCGCCCGACGGATAGATGGTGATGAACTTTCCCCCGCCCTCGCGCGGCCAGTTCTTGGAAAGGAGGATGTTCAGCATCACCGCGTCGGAGGCGAACTTGAACGCGGCCGGGTCGCGTGCGAGCACGGCCGCCACGCGCTCCAGCACGTCGGCGGAGTTGGCGGGCGTGGCCGACACGTGCAGCTTCCACCCCTGCCGCAGGTGCTCCCACCGCGGGGGTCGCACCGACGTCCACACCCCCTGCGCGGCGATCTCCCAGTCGTCCGGGAGGAGCGACGCGACGCGCGCGTGGTACTCCGTCCCGGGCGTCCGCTGGTCGAGCGACGCGAAGAACTCGGGGTCCAGGAGCACGAAAGTCGAGTAGTCGGCCATGGGCGGGGGCTGCGCGGGAAGAGCGGCCGCCGTTCCGGCGCGGAGGCCGGGGGCGGAAGGACCGGGCGTTCGGATGGCCCGCGGGCGGCGGAGCCGCGTCCAGCCCTTCGGCTGGGCGGCCCCACCGCCCGGGGCGGCGGCTCAGAGCGAGCCGGGCGACGCGGCCACCTTGGTGTAGCTGCAGCTGCCCGTCTTGCAGATTCCCGTCGAGCCGATGCCGTCGCACTGGCCCGTGTAGCAGCTGTTGGTGTGCAGGGTGTTCAGGTGGCAGATGTCGGTGTTGTCGTCATAGACCACCACCGCGACGTCGGCGTCGGACATGGTCTGCAGCGACAGCACGGTCTCCATCGGGTCGCCGGGCATCCCGTGCCCGCCGAACGGGTCCAGCATGTTGTAGAGCGGTCCCATCGGGTCCTCCAGGTTCGAAGGGTGGCTGCGGGCGCCCGGTAGGGTCGCCTGTTCGATAGATAATCGGGCGGAAAAGGTGAGAACAGCCGTGATTTCGGCAGGCTGCTGCCGAAACCGTTCGTCTCTCGGCACGCCGGCCGCGTTGGGCTTGCCCGGAAAAGCGGGAGGGAGATGCTGAAAAAGCGAACGGCGCCGCGGGTGCGCGGCGCCGTTCGGACTCGAGGTCGGGGCAGGGGATGGGCGATGCGGTTCGATCGCGCCCCCGGTGTCATGCGAGACGGTGCGGCGAACGCGAGTCAGACGAGCTCCGCCAGCGCCGCGTCGATGCGCACCTTGGGAACGGCGCCGATGATCTGGCCCACGGGCTGGCCGTCCCTGAAGAAGAGGAGCGTGGGCGCGGAGCGCACGTTGAAGCGCGTTACCGTGCGCAGGTTCTCGTCCATGTCCAGCTTCAGCACCTTCACGCTGCCGGCGCGCTCGGCGGCCACCTGCTCCAGGATCGGCGCCAGCACGCGGCAGGGGCCGCACCAGGTGGCGGTGAAGTCCACCACGGCCAGCCCCTCGTGCTGCTCTACCTCGGCGCCGAAGGTGGCGTCGGTCACGGTCATCGTGCTGCTCATCGGTCTGCTCCACGTCGGGTTGATGTACGGCCGGTCAGCACGGCTCCAGCAGGGCGATGCGCTCCTCGATGCGGCCGCGCAGCGTGGCGAGCGTGGCCAGCTGCAGGTCGATCTTCGCGAGCCGGGAGCGGTAGAGCGCGACGGTGCGGCCGCAGCAGCCGGCGTCGCCGCCCGCGGCGGTGAGGCAGGAGGAGAGCGACTGCACCTCATCGAGAGTGAACCCCGTCTCCAGCAGCCCGCGGATCGCCGCCACCCGCTCCACGGCGGACGCGTCGAACTCGCGGTACCCGTTCGGCTTGCGCGCGGCGGGAAGGAGCCCCGCCTGCTCGTAGTACCGGATCGAGCGGACGCTCACCCCCGTCCGCGCCGAAAGCTCACCCACGCGCATCTCGCCACCTCCGTCGTTGCCCTGCCCGCGACCGTGCCGCCCGCGGACTGATGTGAAGGTAAACCGTGACACTGATGTTAGGGTCAAGGGGCTCGTGGAGGAAGCCGCACCCGCGTCGTCTCGGGTCGAGCGAGCGGGGCTGATGGGGCGAGGACGGACGGGGCAGCCGCAGGGAAAGCGTGTCATGCGGGGGAGATCGATTTACCTTGCCCGCAGGCCCCCGGGTACTCCTCGAAGTCCAGCCTTCCGCCGCGGCGGTCCCACGTGAGCCCCTTCGAGTACCTGCTGCTGATGGTGTCCATCCTCATCGGCCTCGCGATCGCCGACCTGTCCGTCAGCCTGCACCGCCTGCTCCGCGCCCGCAGCCGCATCGCGTGGCACTGGCTTCCGCTGGCGGCGGCGCTGCTGGTCCTGCTCCTCATCCTCCAGTTCTGGTGGGAGTTCTACGAGATGGGGCACGCCGCCGTGTGGACGAGGTACTGGGGCTTCCTGATCCTCGCGTCTGCGCTGGTCAGCATGTTCCTGCTGGCCTCGGCGGCGCTGCCGGACGTGATCCCCGACGAGGGGCTGGACCTTTCCGCCTACTACGACGAGAACCGCCGCTACTTCTGGCTGCTGTTCGCGCTCTTCACCCTGCTGGCCCTGGCGGTGGACTACGTGTCCGGGACGGACGACGCGATCGTTTCCGCGGGTCCCCTGCGCGTGGTCCCCACGCTCTGCATCGCGGCGCTGCTGGCCTCGCTCGCGTTCGTCGGCAGGCGCGGGTACCACTCCGTCGTCGTGGCGCTCCTCCTCGTCTTCTTCGGCTGGCAATGGTCGCAACTGCGCATCGGGTAGGAAGAGATTTGAGCCACGCGGAGAAGCAGAGCAGCGGACGGTTTCTCTCTCTGCTGCTCTGCTGTTTTGCGATCTGGTAATACTGGATCCGGCAATCACCTGGAGACGTCATCCTGAGGCCGACCACACCGTAGTTGCCCCGCACCGAGCGGTTGCAGGCCGAAGGATCTATAAGCGAGGTCGCACGTGCGCTGCCGGGCACGATCGATCCTCGAATTTGTCATAACAAGCAGAGGCCGCCCCGAAGGACGGCCTCGCGCCCGGTCACCGAAGTAAGCCGGGGGGATTAAGTGCTGTAAATCTACCAGTCGAACCGAGGTACTGTCAAGGCCGTTCACTATCCGCGCGTGAAAGCCGCCACCGCCGGATCAATGGTTACGCCACAGGCTCAATACTGCTCCTCGAACAGCACCACGATGCGCTCCAGCGCGCGGGAGAGGATGGGGCGGCGCTTCCACTCCTTCAGGCGGATCTCCGTGCTCTGGGCCAGGTCCGCGTGGAAGGTGTCGGTCAGCTCGGTCGCGAAGCCGCGGTCGGCCACGCCGATCACCGCCTCCTGGTTCAGCTCCTTGCTGCGGATGTCCATGTTGGCCGAGCCCACCACGCCCCAGATGCCGTCGACTACCAGCGCCTTGGTGTGCATCATGGTGGTCTGGTACTCGTAGATCCGGACCCCCGCCTCCAGCAGCCCTCGGAAGTAGAAGTGGCCGGCCAGGCGGACGATCTTCACGTCCGTGTACTTGTTGGGAAGGAGCAGCCGCACGTCCACCCCGGCGCGCGCCCGCTCGGCCAGCGCGCGGCGGATGTCGCGGTCGGGAACGAAGTACGCCGAGGTCAGGAGGATGCTCTGCCGGGCGCACGACAGGGTGGTCCAGTAGAACAGCCGCAGCGGGTGCGACCCTTCGGCCGGCGAGCTGATGACGGTGATGTGGCGCGAGATCCCCTCGGCGCCGGGCGCCGTCCCGGCCTCCTCGGTGCCGGGGAAGTGGTCCTCGCCGATCAGGATCTCGCCGGTGCTGTTGGCCCACAGCTGCGTGAAGGCGCTCTGGAGGTTCACCGCCAGGCACCCGCGCACCTCGATCATGATGTCGCGCCAGTGGTCGCGGTCCTGCGCGTTCCCCAGCCACTTGTCGCCCACCGAGGCGCCGCCGGTGAACGCCACCTTCCCGTCCACCACGATGGCCCGGCGGTGGTTGCGGCGGTAGAAGGCGGTGAGCTTGCCGAAGCGGAAGGGGTTGAACCAGCGCACCCGCCCGCCCGCGGCCTCCAGCGCCTTGAACTGCTTGTGCGGCGCGCGCCAGGCGCCCATCCCGTCCAGCATCACCCGCACCTTCACTCCCGCCTTCGCCCGCTCCACCAGCACCTCCAGCACCTGGTCGGAGATCGTCCCCTTCTCCCAGATGTAGGTCATGAAGTTGATGGTGCGGCGCGCCTCGCCGAGCGCCTGCAGGATGGCGGGGAAGATCTGGTCGCCGTTGTTCAGCAACTTGGCGGTGCCGCCGCTCTGCAGCGGCTCGTTCAGCAGCCCGGAGATGCTTTCCAGGAAGCGCGCCGACCCGGCGGGCGGGCGGTCGTAGATGGTCAGGCGGCGCGGGCGGCGCCCCATCGCCAGGAACAGGGTGGCGAAGGCCCAGACGGTGGCCAGCACGCCCAGGACGAAGAAGACCGAGATCCACCAGGGCCAGTCGACCCACTGGGTCCACTTCAGGATCATCGCGCGCTCGCCGTCAGGGGGTGCCCCACGCCGGCCGGCGGCCAGCGCGGGGGCGCGGGGCGGGCGGCGGGGGCCACGGGAAGGGGAACGCCGCGCGTTTCGCGGATCACCACCGTCTCGCTGATCTTGTCCTGGATCGCCTGGCGGTTGCGGTCCCACAGCACCTGGGCGAAGCCGAGCAGGCCGGTGAAGAAGCCGGCCGCGTAGCCGCCGAAGCGCTCGAAGCTGGCCCACAGCGTCATGGGCAGGCCGTCCAGGCGCAGCACGCGGATCCCCAGCAGCCGCTTTCCCGGCGTCTGCCCCTTCCACAGCGCCATGAAGGCGGTGAAGTACAGGCCCGTCCACCCGATTCCGATCCCCAGGTCGTCCAGCCATTCCAGCAGGATGGACAGGAGGCCGCGGTTTTCGGCCTTCTTCTTCTCCCGCTCCAGCTCGCGCTTGTCGCGCTCCAGCCCCTCGCTCTGCTCCCGCAGCTCGCCGACCTGGCCGCGCAGCGCGTCGAGCGAGTCGTGCGCGATCACCGAAGCAAGCTTCGGGCGCAGCTCGTCCGCGCGGGTGGTGTCGCCGGCGTGCACGGCGGCCACGTACAGCGCCGCCAGCGAGTCCGGGTCCGCCCGGAGCGCCGCGTCCGCCGAGTCTTCCGGCGACGTCTCGGTCTCCGCCGCCGCGGCCGTCGCGCTGTCCGCGGACGCGAGCGCGGCCATCACCCCGGCGCGGACCGGCGCGGGGCGGTCCGCCAC
Source organism: Longimicrobium sp. (assembly GCF_035474595.1). Taxonomy (NCBI): domain Bacteria; kingdom Pseudomonadati; phylum Gemmatimonadota; class Longimicrobiia; order Longimicrobiales; family Longimicrobiaceae; genus Longimicrobium; species Longimicrobium sp. The sequence goes on along the minus strand of NZ_DATIND010000087.1, from coordinate 890 downwards.
CGTCTGGCTGAGCGCCTCGCGGATGGCCGCGTCATTCATGTTCAGCCTGCGCAGCTGCGGCACGGCGTGGCGCGCTGCCACGGCGGCCGAGGCCGAGTCGGTGGCGTGCGTCAGCGCGGCGACGGCCGCGGTCCCGGTCACCACGCTGCCCACCGAGACGTGCTTCGGCTGCGCGCCGTTCACCGACATCGCCGCCTGCTGCCCGCCCTCCTCGTCCCCGCCGTCGTTGCCGGCCACGCGCTGGCGGGCGCTGTTCCAGATGGAGATGGCCGCCACGAACAGCATCAGCGCGCCGACGCCGCGGAACCCCGCGCGGGCCGAGCGCGAGAAGAACCCTCCGCCCTTGCCCAGCTTGCGTCCCGCGAACCAGAAGAACGCCAGGGCAATGCCCAGCGCGAATGCCACCTTGCCGCTGTTGGCCAGGATCGAGCAGAGCACCACGTCGATCAGGATGGCGGCCAGGCGGCGGCTGGGAGACGCCAGCGGCAGCCCCAGCAGGTGCGGCGCCACGTGGAACGACTCGGGGGTGATGGTCTTGCGCGGGTCGAACCCGGGAGCGGTCTGGGCGTGGGCCATCGCGGGTGCCGGGGAGCGCGGGGGCGGCGGGGGAGAGCGCTGAATTTATCTGCATCGCCCGCCCCCCGACAACGGCAAAGGCCGGACGGAGATGGACAATTCTACGGGCATGCCACTCCCCGAAGACGTCATCCTGAGGCCGCCCACGCCGTAACCCGCGCCCACACAACCGCTTGCAGGCCGAAGGATCTGATAGCATAGCTTTTCGTTGACACGCGGCAAAAAAGAAAGAGCATGAGGCACCACACCCAATCGCCAGAAAGGGAGGTGCCCCATGCTCGTGCTGGAAACAAGTATCCAGCAGTTGCTGAAGG
>NZ_DATIND010000086.1 GCF_035474595.1 Longimicrobium sp. | reverse complement strand
CCGCACCGAATCGAGGGATTCAAGGCGCGCTTGGCCGCCAAGATCGCGTTGCACAACGTACTCATCTGGTTCAACCGCCAGCATGACCGGCCAGCACTCCAGTTCGCCGACCTGATCGCTTGGTGATTCCCACCAAGCGTTGAAGTCGCCGGTGATCGGCTGCGCGCCCGGAACTTTCTTCAGGCCGGCCACACCATCAGTTCCCCCGCATGAGCGCTTGCAGGCCGAAGGATCTATCAGCGAGGTCGCACGTGCGCTGCCGGACTGCACGATCGATCCCGAATTCGCGATCAGGGGAATGGAGATGTAGACGAACACGCGTCTTGCATGTGGACGCCTGTTTGCGCCACCCTTCGTGGAGGCGATCGATCCGAGGGCTACGACGGAGGAATGGGGATGGCGGACGACTGGCAGCAGAACCTGGTCTCGACTGGCGAGGGTATCGCGCAGATCTGGCGCGACGTGAAGCGCATCGCGGTGCTGGGGATGAAGACCGAGGCGCAGGCCGGGCAGCCGGCGTTCTACGTGCCCGAGTACCTGCACCGCGCGGGGTACGACATCATCCCCGTGCCGGTCTACTTCCCCGACGCCACGCACATCCTGGGGAAGCACGTCTACCGGAAGCTGGCCGACATCCCCGGCGGGGTCGACATGGTGAACGTCTTCCGCCGCTCGCAGGACGTCCCCCCGCACGTGGACGACATCCTGGCCGCCAGGCCGAAGGTGGTGTGGATGCAGAGCGGCATCCGCAACGAGGACGCGGCTCGGCGCCTGGCCGAGGCCGGGATCCGCGTGGTGCAGGACCGCTGCGCCATGGTTGAGCACCGCCGCTACGGCAGCGCCTGACGAAGAATCCCACGCGGGAGAAGCGGAGCAGCGGAGGAGGACGAATCTCCCTCTTCGCTGCTCCGCTTCTCCGCATGAGCCATGCGGTTGAGACGGGTTCTCAAACATCCGTCGCGGGAGCCGCGCGGAGGCGGCGGAGCGGGTAGCAGGGTAACTGGTTGCCGTGAGGGGAAATACGATGCCCGCCGGGAGGAAATCGCCCCGGCGGGCATTGCCGTTCGGGCGGGGGAATGCTATATGGGTGTGCTTCCGAGCGGGGTCAGGAAATTCCGGGCTCCGCCGCGGGTGCAGGGGCCGCAGGCGGCCGGCGGGGACGGGACCCCGGCGGGCGCGGTGCGGCAACGGTTTTCTCCGTCAGGCACACATGAAGAGAGCCTTCACCATCCTCGGCCTCGCGCTGCTCGCGATCGCCGCCCAGTCGTGCCGCAAGTACTCGGCCGACGAGGGCGATGCGCCCGACCAGCCGATCGCCTTCTACCACAGCGTGCACGCGGGGCAGAACAACATCCCGTGCATGTACTGCCACTACACGGCCGACCGCTCGGTGGACGCCGGCATTCCCGCCGTGCAGGTGTGCGTGGGATGCCACGTGCCCGGCAGCAGCGCGCCCGGCGCGGTGGCCAGCCAGGCGTCGCTCGCCTTCCCGACTGCGCAGCGCGACACCTTCTGGAACCGCAACGCCAACCTGCTGGTGGACTACTGGAAGCGCGGCGCCGCGGTGCCCTGGGTGCGCATCCACAAGATCCCCGAGCACGCCAAGTTCCCGCACTTCATGCACGTGAACGCCGGGCTGCAGTGCCAGACCTGCCACGGCCCCGTGCAGGAGATGAAGAAGGTCTACCAGTTCAGCTCGCTGCGCATGGGCTGGTGCATCGAGTGCCACCGCGGCCAGACGCCGCTGTCGGCGGCCGAGGAGGCCTCGGTGCGCGAGCGCTCGTCGTTCATCCGCCGCGTCCGCGAGCTGCGCGCGGCCGGGCACGACGTGGCCGGCGTGGCCGCCACCCGGCCCAACCAGCGCGCCTCCACCGACTGCGTGGCGTGCCACTACTGATCTGTCGCGCGAAAGACGGGGCGCCGGCGGCCACGGCCGCGGCGGGCGCCCCCTGTGCCAGGAGCAAGCATGGCTGATGGAATGAAGAGACGCGACTTCCTGAAGGTCCTGGGCGTATCCGGGGCCGGCGTCGCGACGGTCGGGTGCGGCACCACACAGGCCGACAAGCTGATCCCCTACGTGATCCCCCCCGAGGACATCGTCCCCGGGACGTCCACGTTCTACGCCAGCACCTGCCGCGAATGCCCGGCCGGGTGCGGCATCCAGGTGGAAACGCACGAGGGGCGCGTCACCAAGGTCGAGGGGAACCCCGGCCACCCGGTCTCGCACGGCAACACCTGCGCGCGCGGGCAGGCGTCGGTCCAGGGGCTCTACCACCCCGACCGCTACCAGGGCCCCATGCTCATCGAGAGCGACGTGGGCGGCACCCCGCGCAACGTCGCCTGGAGCATCGCCGAGGAGCAGGTGGCGGCGCAGATCTACTCGGCGCCGCGCGGCTCGGTGGTCTTCCTCTCCGGCAACTACACGGGGACGATGGCGCGCCTGGCCGACGAGTTCACCGCGGCCATCGGCGGGCGGCGCGTGACGTACGCGCCGCTCGAGGACGCGCCGCGCGACCTGGACTTCGCCAACGCCGACCTCATCGTGGCCTTCGGCGCCGACTTCCTGGAGACCTGGGGGTCGCCGGTCGACTACGCCTGGCAGTTCGCGCAGATGCACGCCTACCGCAAGGGCGGCGTGCGCGGGAAGTTCATCTGGGTGGGCCCGCACCGCCCGCTGACGGGGCTGAACGCCGACCTGTGGCTGAACTGCAAGCCGGGGACGGAGGCGCTGGTGGCCGACGCGCTGGCCAGCGGCAACGCCGGCGCGGCCGCGCAGGCCGGGATCGACGCCCGGAAGCTGCAGACCGCGATCGACTGGTATCGGACGGCCCGCACGCCGGTCGCCATGGGCCCCGGCGCGGCGCTCCGCTCCAGCGGCAACACGGCGCTCGAGGCGGCGGTCGCCCGGCTGAACCGCGGCGGCGGGGCGGCGGCTCCGGCCCGTCCGGCCGACATGCGCCCCATGGTGGAGCTGATCCGGCAGATGGCCGCGGGGCAGGTGCGCGTCCTGCTGATCGACGCCTCGGACCCGGTGTTCACCCTCCCCGGGGGGCTGAAGTTCGCCCAGGCGCTGAAGAAGGTGCCGGTGCGCGTCTCGTTCTCGTCCTTCCCGGACGACACGGCGCGCATGGCCAACTTCATCCTCCCCCAGAGCCACTTCCTGGAGAGCTGGGACGACCATGCGCCGCGCGCCGGGGTGCTGAACCTGGTGCAGCCGGCCATGCGCCCCGTCTTCAACACCAAGCAGGTCGGCGACGTCCTGCTGGCGGTGGCCGCGCGGCTGAACCTGGCCCTCCCCGGCGCCGCCGCGGGGGCGAAGACCTACTACGACTACCTGGTGGCCAACTGGGCCGGCCGGGCGAGCGGCTCGGCCTGGCGCGACGCGCTGAAGGCCGGCGGCATCTTCGCCGCCTCGGGCGGCACGGCGGCGCTCCCCGCGGGCGCGGCAGCGGCGACGGCTCCGGCCGGCGCGCAGCCGGCTCCGGTGGCGACGACACCCGTCCCCACGACGCCGGCCCCGGTGGCCGCGACGGCGGCTCCGGCCGGTGCCGCGGCGGCGCCGATCTTCGAGGGGACCGGCGAGTACGTGCTGGTCGTCTACCCCAGCTACCGCTTCTTCGACGGGCGCAACGCGAACCGGCCCTGGCTGCTGGAGCTGCCGGACCCGGTGACCAAGGTACCGTGGGACATGTGGGTGGAGGTCCATCCCAACACCGCCAAGAAGCTCGGCGTGGTGCAGGGCGACGTGCTGGAGGTGAAGTCGCCCCACGGCGCGATCCAGCTTCCCGCCTACATCTGGCCGGGCGTGCGCGAAGACGCCGTCGCCATCCAGATGGGGATGGGGCACGAGGGCTTCGGGCGGTGGACGGCCGGGCGCGGCGCCAACCCCATGAAGCTGCTGGGCGGCGCGGTGGACCCGGCCTCGGGGGCGTTCGTGCACTACGGAGTGCGGGTCTCCCTCCGCGCCACCGGCGAGGGCGCGGGCCCGCGCTTCCAGGGGCTGTACGAGAACGGCGTGCGCATCCAGCACGACCGCGAGGTGGCGCAGGCGGTGTCGCTGGCCGCCATCACGCAGGCCGACGCGCAGGGCCCCGGCGCCATCCCCGGCTCGGAGCACGAGATCGAGGAGCTGAAGGGGAACGGCGGCTTCAAGCCCGTTCCCACCCGCACCGACCCGGCGGGCGGGTACCCCACGCCGGGGTCCGAGTACGGCCAGTACATCCCCGGCGACACGCGCTGGGCGATGGTGATGGACCTGGCCCGCTGCATCGGCTGCTCGGCGTGCACCGTGGCCTGCTACGCCGAGAACAACATCCCCGTGGTGGGGCCCTCCGAGTACAAGCGCGGGCGCGACCTCAGCTGGCTGCGCATCGAGCGCTACTTCGGCGTGGGGCAGGACGAGGCCGAGGCGTACTCGGACGCGGCGACCGACGACGTGCGCTTCGTGCCCATGCCCTGCCAGCACTGCTCGAACGCCCCCTGCGAGCCGGTGTGCCCCGTCTACGCGGCGTACCACACGCCCGACGGGCTGAACGGGCAGGTGTACAACCGCTGCGTGGGCACGCGCTACTGCGCCAACAACTGCCCGTACAAGGTGCGCGTGTTCAACTGGTTCACCTACCAGTTCGAGACACCGCTGAACTGGCAGCTGAACCCCGACGTGACGGTGCGCGAGAAGGGCGTGATGGAGAAGTGCACCTTCTGCGTGCAGCGCATCCACGAGGGCGAGCGCCGCGCCGCGGTGGAGGGGCGCCACGTGCGCGACGGCGAGGTGGTGCCGGCCTGCGCGCAGGCGTGCCCCACCCAGGTCATCACCTTCGGCAACATCCGCGACCAGAACTCGGCGGTGGCGCGGGCGGCCACCACCAACCGCGGGTACCGCGCGCTGGAGGAGCTGAACACGCAGACGGCCATCGTCTACCTGAAGAAGGTCACGCTGCACCAGCCGCGCAACACCAGCCACGAGGCCGAGGAGCGCGCCGAGATGGGCGGCACGGAGAACACGCCGCAGGCCGGCGTACACCCGGGAGGGCGTTGAGATGGCGACCGAAACCGCGCCGACCGCAGTCCGGTCGGCCTTCCACCCCGACGTCGCGAGCTACGAGCAGGTCAACCGCGACGCCAACCGGCTGCTGACCAAGCCGGGGAAGGGCTACCTGGCCCTCCTCGGGCTGGCCATCAGCCTGGTGGGGCTGATGGTGATCGCCGAGCTGCACAACATCTGGTACGGCCTGGGGATGAGCGGGCTGACCAACCCGGCGGGGTGGGGCGTGTACATCACCACCTTCGTGTTCTGGGTCGGCATCGGCCACGCGGGGACGCTGATCTCCGCCATCCTGTACCTGTTCCGGGCGCCCTGGCGGCAGTCCATCTACCGCTTCGCCGAGGCGATGACGGTGTTCGCGGTGCTCACGGCCGCGCTCTTCCCCATCATCCACATCGGCCGCCCCTGGTTCTTCTACTGGCTGCTGCCGCTTCCCAGCCAGCGGCACCTGTGGCCCAACTTCCGCAGCCCGCTGCTGTGGGACGTGTTCGCGGTCACCACGTACCTGACGGTCAGCTCGGTCTTCTTCTTCATCGGCCTGATCCCCGACATCGCGGCGGCGCGCGACACGGCCACGCACCCGATGCGGAAGAAGGTCTACACCATCCTTTCCCTGGGCTGGCGGGGAACCGACCGCGAGTGGCGGCACTTCACCCGCGCGTACCTGTTCCTGGCCGCGCTGGCCACGCCGCTGGTGCTGTCGGTGCACTCGGTGGTGTCGTGGGACTTCGCCGTCTCCATCGTCCCGGGCTGGCACACGACCATCTTCGCCCCGTACTTCGTCGCCGGCGCCATCCTTTCCGGCGTGGCCATGGTGGTCACGCTGATGGTGCCGGTGCACCGCATCTTCGGGCTGGGCGCGTACTTCACCGAGACGCACTACGACCGGCTGGCCAAGCTCCTCCTGCTCACGTCGCTGATCGTGGGCTACGCGTACGGGATGGAGTACTTCATGGCCTGGTACTCGGGCGAGCTGTACGAGCGCGGGGTGTTCTGGGACCGCGTGACGGGCGACTACTGGTGGGCGGGGTGGTCGATGATCACCTTCAACGCCTTCATCCCGCAGCTGCTGTGGGTCCCGCGGATCCGGCGCAACCTGAACGCCTTCTTCCTGATCGCGATGTTCGTGAACATCGGGATGTGGTGGGAGCGCTTCGTGATCATCGTGCCGTCGCTCGCCCACAGCTACGAGCCCTGGAAGTTCATGAACTACCACCTCACCTGGGTCGAGGCGTCGATCCTGCTGGGGAGCTTCGGGTGGTTCTTCATGTGGTTCCTGCTCTTCCTGCGCTACCTTCCCGGCCTGTCGATCGCGGAGATCAAGGAGGTGCTGCCGCCGCCGATGCGGCACCACGGCCCGGCCGACCACGCCGCCAGCGTCGACGCGTCGGGCACGCAGGTGGAGCACTATCCGACCGGCTACTACGCCTGAGAACGAGCCTATGAGCAAGCTTCGCACGGGCGTGCTGGGCGTGTTCGCCCACCTGGACACCGCCACCGACGCCATCCGGCGCCTGAAGCGCGAGGGGTTCACGGTCACCACGTACGCCCCCACGCCGCGCCACGAGCTGGAGGAGGCGATGGAGACGCCGGAGAGCCCGGTCCGGATCTTCACGCTGACCGGCGCCTTCACCGGCACCGCGGCGGGCACCGCGCTGGCCACCTGGACCTCGATCGACTGGCCGCTGATCGTGGGCGGCAAGGAGATCGTGGCGCTCCCGGCCTTCAGCGTGATCATGTTCGAGCTGACCATCCTCCTCGGCGCGCTGAGCACCGTGGCGGGGCTGTTCCTGCTGGGGCGGCTCCCGCACATCGGGCCGCCCGAGGCGCCCATGTACCACCCCTCGTTCACCGGCGGAAACTTCGGCGTGTTCGCGCACGCCCCGCGCGACCGCTACGACGACGTGCAGAAGATCATGACCGATGCGGGGTCGGAGGAGGTGCTGGTTGACCACCGCTAAGCTGCTGGCCCTCGCGTCCCTGGCCGCCTCGCTGGGAATGGGGGCGTGCACCGACTGGGCCGGCTACGACATCGACGTGGCGGGCGGTAAGATCCCGCAGCTGGCCAACATGCGCCGCAGCGTGATCCCCGATCCGTACGCCATGCCCCGGCTTCCCGCGCCCGGCGCGGTGGCCTCGAACAGCCCCATGGGCGACGTTCCCGCGCACTTCGGCAGCGACAAGCTGGACAGCGCGGCGGCCACCTTCCGCAACCCGTACTCGGGCGGCGCCACCGAGGCCGTGCTGCGGGTGGGGCAGACGAAGTTCCAGAACAACTGCTACGTCTGCCACGGCCCCGAGGGCGCGGGGAACGGACCCATCGTGCAGCTGGCGAAGGGGGCGGACGGGAAGACGTACTCGCGCTTCCCCGGTGCCCCGGCCATCAACGGCGCCATCACCGCGGGCAGGAGCGACGGCTACATCTACGCCGTGATCACCGCCGGGCGCGGGCTGATGCCCCCGTACGGACCGCGCCTGACCGAGACCGACCGCTGGGCGGTGGTGGAGTACGTGCGCACGCTGCAGCAGCGCGCGGGCGCGGCGCCGCAGCGCGGCGGCCCGGCCCCGGCCGGCCCGGCGGCGGTGACGGGCGCGCCGAACCCGGGCACCGCCGGCCCCGCGGGCCCCACGCCCGCCACGGCCCCGGCCACCCCAGCGCCGGGCACCACGCCCGCGGCGGCCACGCAGGCACCCGCTCCCTCGCCGGCGCCCGCGCCGGCGCGGCCCTGATTTTCGAGAGAGAAGCGAAATGGCGCATTCCGGAGACTTTCCCGCCCGCGTCCCCTTCCGGCGGCTCTCCGTATCGGGGGCGGCGTGGGGCGGCATGGCCCTGCTGGTGCTGGTCGGCGTCGCCGCGGCGGTGCTGGGCGAGCACGAGCGGATGTGGCTGGCGGTGCACTACAACTGGCTGTTCTGGTCGTCGGTGGCGGTGGGGATGGTGCTGTTCGCCATCTCGCAGCAGCTGACCAACTCGCGCTGGAGCTGGCCGCTCAGGCGCATCGCGCTGGCGGGGATCGGCTTCTTCCCGGTGAGCTTCGTCCTCTTCCTGCTGAAGCTTCCCGGCCGCCCGGTGTGGTTCGAGCACTGGTGGGGCGAGGGGAAGGTGCAGGCCGACCCCATCCTGGCCGCCAAGGCCGTGTGGCTCTCGCCCACGGGAATGCTGCTGCGCGACCTGATCGGGCTGCTGGTGCTGTACGGGATGATGGCGTGGTTCGCCTACCACATGCTGCGCCCGGACCTGCACGGGGTGAAGGGGCCGGGGATCTATCGCACCATCACCGGCGGCGAGTGGCGGGGCGTGGCCGAGGAGGCGCTGCGCTCGCGCAAGCTGTCGCTGCGCATCGGCGCGGTCACGGCCATCCTGAACGCGCTGATCTGGGGGATGATCGCGATCGACCAGGCCATGACCATGCTGCCGCACTGGTTCAGCACCATGTTCCCGGTCACCTTCCTGGTCAGCACCTTCCACTCCGGGCTGGCGATGACGGCCGTCATGATGGTGGTGCTGCGCCGCCACCTGAAGCTGGAGGAGTACATCACCGGCGCGCAGTTCCACGACCTGGGGAAGCTGATCTTCGCCTTCGCCGTGTTCTGGATGTACGTGAACTGGTCGCAGTACGTGGTGATCTGGTACGGGCAGCTGCCGCACGAGCAGGAGTTCTTCGTGCAGCGCTTCCACCCGCAGTTCGCGCTGATCACTGAGATCATGGTGGCGTGCGTGTTCGTGTTCCCCTTCCTGGCGCTGCTGCCGCGCGCGCCCAAGAAGGTACCGGGGGTGCTGGCCGGCGTGTCGGCGGTGGTGGTCATCGGGCACTGGCTGGAGCGCTACCTGATCACCATCCCCAGCGTGTGGGGGGGCAGCCATGCGCCCTTCGGCCTCACGGAGATCGGGATCTCGCTGGGCTTCGCGGGGCTGTTCTTCGCCTCGTACGCGTGGTTCCTCAGCACCTTCCCGGTGCTGCCGTCGCCCGCGTCGCTGGCCACCATCCCGTCGCCCACCATCACCGTTCCCGTCCGCGCCGTCGCGCGATCCTGACGGACGGTCGGTGGACGTGACCGGCTCGGTCCCGCTGCTCCGGCGCGGGACCGAGCTTCGTTTGGGCCTCTCGCAGGGGACACGGGGGAGGGAAGCACGGACTTTCTACTTCCTCCGTGAGAAACCCTGGGAGACTGCGAACCCGCGCGAGCGGTGGAGGGTATGCGGGGGATGGCGCGCAGGTTGCAACCCCGCATCCGGTTGCGTCACCGAGGTTTCCCTGGATCCATCCGCATGACCCGCATGATGCTTCGCACCGGCGCCCGCGCGATCGCGCCCGCCCTGCTCGCGCTGGCGCTGGCCGCGTGCGCCGGGCACACGCCCGCCGCGCCGGCGCCGCAGCCGGCGCCCGCGCCGGTGGCCATCGACCCGCTGCGCCCGCCCGTGCGCCCCGACCACCGCTACGTGGTGGTGGACGTGGAGCGGAACGAGCTGCGCTACATGGACGGCGACCGCGTGCTGTGGAGGGCCCCGGTGGGCACGGGGACCGGCTTCCGCCTCTCCACCCCCGGCCGCGCCTGGCAGTTCAGCACGCCCACGGGCACGCGCTACGTGCAGTTCAAGCAGCTGAACCCGGCGTGGTTCCGGCCCGACTGGTGGTACCACGAGAACAAGCTCCCCGTCCCCCCGGCCGAGTCGCCGGCGCGGAAGGAGGAGGGCGGGCTGGGCTCGGCCGCGGTGTTTTTGGGCGACGAGATCGCCATCCACGGCACCGACAAGCCGGAGCTGCTGGGGCGGCGCGTGAGCCACGGCTGCATCCGCCTTTCCAACACCAACGCGCTGCGGCTCTTCCACGACGTGCAGGTGGGGACGCCGGTGGTCATCGTCGGCCAGGCCGAGGTGCTGGGCGAGCAGCCGGACAGCGTGGCCCGCTACACCCGGACGAATGCCCGCCGCTCGCGCGGGCCCACCGTCTACCGCAACCCGATGGACCGGCTGGGGACGCCCGCGCTGCTGGCGCGGCTGGACCGGCAGCTCGGCTCCGCGGCGGACGACAGCGCGTGGACGCTGACCGCCAGCGCGCTGCTGGAGCGCGGGCTGGCCGACGACGCGCCGGCGCTGCGCGGGCTGCTGGAGCGCGCGGGGCGGCCCGAGCCGGCGCCGCGGCGGAACGAGTACGCGAACTTCCTGGCCGACGCCTTCTCGCGCGGCGCGCTGCGCACCGTGGTCTCGCTGAACCGCATTACCCCCGAGGCGCGGCAGCGCGCGGTGGAGGCGATCGTGGAGGCCACGATGGCGCTGTACCACGGCCCGGCCGACCATCCTCTGGCGCCCTGGCCCACGCGCCGCGTTCCCGTCTCCCGCCTGGGGCCCGAGGGGCAGGCGGGGTGGCGCGCGCTGCAGGACGCCGAGGCGGCGTACCGCACGCGCATCGGCGCCGCGCCGCGGACCGCGCTCGTGGAGGGGCGGTGAGCGCGGGAAACGGCGGCGGCTCGCTGGTGGGGCGGCAGGACCTGCACTGCCATACGGACATGAGCGACGGCCATCTCTCGCTGGAGCGGGTGGTGGAGGTGGCCCGCGAGCGCGGGGTGCAGGTGGGGATCGCGGACCACGTCTCCAGCCGCAACCCCGATTTCATGGTGGCATCGCTGGACGAGGTGCAGCGGTATCTCGATGCGCTGGAGGGGGCCGACGTCTTCCGTAGCGGCGAGTTCTGCTGGTGCGACACCCTCTGGCGCGACCTGCCGGACGAGGTGATGGACCGCTTCGACTACCGCATCGGCTCCAACCACGGGTTCTGGCTCCCGGACGGGTCGACCGCGTCGCCGTGGTGGGAGTCGCTGCCGGAGCCGTGGCGCGCCCAGCCGCAGCGGCTGATGGACATCATGGTGGCCAACCTGTGCGACATGGTGCGCACCATGCCCATCCACATCGCCGCGCACTCCACCTTCATGCCGCCCGCGTTCGGCGCGCTGGAGCGGGACGTGCACGCGTGGTGGACGGAGGAGCGCGAGGACCGCTACGTGGACGCGCTGCGCGAGGGCGGCGTGGCGCTGGAGATCAGCAACCGCTACCGCCTGCCGCACGACCGGCTGCTGCGCAAGGCGAAGGACGCCGGGGTCCGGTTCTCGCTGGGGAGCGACGGGCACGCGCTGAAGCAGGTGGCCGCGCTGGACTGGGCCGCGGAGACCGCGCGCCGCATCGGCATCACGGACGCGGAGCTGTTCGTGCCCGAGCCGCGGCGGTGAGAGTACGAAGGGTACGGAAGTACGAGCGTATGAGCGGTGGCAGGATGAGATCGCGGTGGGATCGCGCGAGTGGGGAGATCACGGGTGAAGTTCGATACGGACTCGATGAGGCGGAGGAGGGGTTGATGGAGCGCGACGACGAGCCGCGGCCGGATGGGGCGGACGACCCGATGTTCGAGGCGAAGCCGGTGGAGCCGGTCCGCGGTCTGGGCGGCGAGGCCGCCCCACTGCCGCGCCGGAGTGCGCCCCGCGGGGGGGACGCCGAGATGTGGCCGGCGGACGACGACGCGTCGGAGGAGGAGCGCATCGCGCGCGCCCGGCGCGACCCCTCGTCGGTACGCGCGGAGGACACCGAGCCGTACGTGGGCTTGCAGTACGTGGCGCGGCTGTTCAAGATCGTGGCGATGGTGGTGATCGTCGCGCTGACCGCCGAGATCGTGGCCGCGCTGGTGATGGAGGGCCCCAGCGCGCTCCTCCCGCTGATCCTGGAGATCCTGCAGGGCGCCGTGCTGGCCGCGGTGCTCTGGGGCGCCAGCGACCTGACGCTCCTGCTGATCGACGTGGGCCACGACGTCCGCGCCGCGCGCGTGCTGCTGGGCCGCATGTCCGCGCGCGTGGGGGGCGGTTTCGACCCCGGCGCACCGCCCGTGGCGCCGGACCAGCGGCGGACGCCGAGGCGGGGTTCGGGCGAGGAGTACGTCGGATAAACCGAAGTGCGAAGTGCGGAAGTGCGTGAGTGCGGAAGTGCGATTGCCTTTCGCGTGGACGATGGAGCAGGCGCGGACCGGATGAGGTTTTCGCACCCCGGGGCAGGCGCCTCGGGGTGCGGTGTTTGGGGATGCGATGGGTTGCGTGAGGGATGCGCGCCCGAAGGGCCGGGAACCCGCCGCGCCCGCATCGATGCTGCGGAATTGCGGCAACGTATCGTGCGGCGGGGGCCCGGCGCGGTTGGCAACGGTAGTATCGTTGCCTACCGCGCGCGCAGCCCGGCCCGGAGCGCAGCGGAGGGACACGCCCGAAGTCGCAGTTGCCGTTTCCGTTGCCGTTAGTGGATCGATTCGAAGATGAACAGCAGCCGATGAGCGAGACGGAGCAGGGGGAGAAGGCGGGAATTCCGCTTACGGAGAGCGCGCGGCAGGCGCTCGAGGGCGTGGTGGTGGTCCTCTGGCAGACGCAGGACTACGTGAACATCGCCGGCACCATCCGCGCGATGAAGAACTTCGGGCTGTCGCGCCTGCGGCTGGTGAGCCCCGCGCTCTGGGACCCGTACCGCATCGAGGGGATCGCGCACGACACGCAGGACATCGTGGCGCGCACCGAGATCTTCGACACGCTGGACGAGGCGCTGGCCGACTGCTCGTTCGTGGTAGGGATGACCGCGCGCGAGCGCCGGGCCAAGCGCGCCGTCACCCGCCCGCGCGACCTGGCGCCCGAGCTGCTGGCCCGTGGCACCCAGGCCACCGCGGAGGGCACCGGTCCCGTCGCTCTCCTCTTCGGGCGCGAGGACAAGGGGCTCAGCAACGAGGCGCTGGACCTGTGCCACCGCACCTGCATCATCCCCACCACCGAGCACGCGTCGCTGAACCTGGCGCAGGCGGTGCTGGTGATGGCGTACGAGCTGTGGATGCAGGCCGCCGGCACCGCCATCCCCTTCAAGCCGCCCCGCCGCGACGCGCCGCCGCCCACGGTGGAGCTGCTGCGGGTGGTGTTCGAGGACATGGAGCGCGCGCTCTGGGCCATCGACTTCTTCAAGACCCGCAACAGCGAGAGCGTGATGCGCACCCTGCGCGAGCTGGTCCGCCGCGCCGACGTGGACGCGCGCGAGGCGGGCTTTCTCCGCGCCATGGCCATCGAGGTGGTGAAGTACCTGAAGCGCGCAGGAGCCTACGAGGAGCGCGGGCCGGGCGCATCGGGCGAAACCGGGGAATCCTGAGCGGTACGCGGCGATCCAGCCCTCAACCCGAAAAAACGAAGAGCCAAGACAGAGCTGCCGTCTCGGCTCTTCACTTTTTCGCCCTCTCCCGACAGCAGGATTCGGAAGAAGGATCGGTGCTCTGGGCCAGCTCACGTGCTGCCGCGCCCACAGATCCTTCGGCCTGCAAGATGCTGTGCTGGTGCGAGTTGCGGCGTGGTCGGCCTGAATAGAAAGTTCCGCGCGCAGCCGGTCACCGGCGACTGAAGTCGCAGCAACAACTACGGGAAGCCTCGCAAACTGCGCGAGGCTGATCCGCTCATTCTGTGGCATCAGCGCTCACGACCAATCTCCTTTCATCC